>NZ_JBFBJT010000006.1:0-107423 GCF_040686175.1 Streptomyces sp. NPDC086077
CCTTGCCGGCGAAGGCGTTGCCGAAGAAGTTCAGACGGGGTTCCATGGCGATCTCCTGGTCGGGTTCCGGATACGCACTTCAGACCGGACAGCCCCGCCCCCTGTGACACCGAGAGGTGTGGCCTACGTCACTCGTGGCCCCCTGGGTGACGCCGGGCGAGGGATGCGGGCCCAGTGATCGGCCCGCCGAGCCCGCACCCCCGTGCTCACTGGGTCTGATCGGTCGGCCGGACCAGGATCTCGTTGACGGCGACGTGCTCGGGCTGGGTGACCGCGTACAGAACCGCGGCGGCGATGTCCTCGGACTGGAGCGTGCGCATGGACCCGGCCATGTTCTTGGCCGCGGCCTGCATCGCCTCATCGGTGATGTGGCTGGTCAGCTCCGTCGAGACGAATCCGGGCTCGACGACGACGACGCGCACGCCCTGGGTCGTGACCTCCTGCCGCAACGCCTCGGAGAAGGCGTTGATGCCGAATTTCGTGGCCGCGTACGCGCCGCTCGCGGGAGATGCCGTACGTCCCGACGTCGAGGAGATCTGCACCACCGCGCCCTTGGAGCGGAGCAGGTGGGGCAGCGCCGCGTGGACCACGTACATCGAGCCGAGCAGGTTGGTCTCGACCATGCGCGTCCACTCCCTGGTGTCCGCGCCGAGGATCATGCCGCTGAGCATGACGCCCGCGTTGTTCACCACGATGTCGAGTGCGCCGAAATGCCCGACGGTCGCCGCGACCGCGTCCTGCACCGACCGCTGGTCGGTGACGTCGAGCGCGAGGGGCAGTATCTCGCCGG
Organism: Streptomyces sp. NPDC086077; assembly: GCF_040686175.1. Taxonomy (NCBI): domain Bacteria; kingdom Bacillati; phylum Actinomycetota; class Actinomycetes; order Kitasatosporales; family Streptomycetaceae; genus Streptomyces; species Streptomyces sp. NPDC086077. Next base: position 791 of record NZ_JBFBJT010000006.1, read on the forward strand.
GGGCGTCCTTCGCCAGCGCTTCGAGCCGGTCGGTCCTGCGTGCGCCGGCGACCACCTTGGCCCCCGCCTCCGACAGGGCGAGTGCCGTCGCCTGGCCGATGCCTGAGGACGCGCCGGTGACCAGGGCGACTTTTCCTGCAAGGGTGCTCACTTTTTCCTCCGGGGTGAGTGGATGCGGCGGGCGACCGAATGGGTGGCCGAAGCGGCGCATCGGAAGATGACCGATGGGTCATGTTGAGCGTAGCACCCAACATGACCAGCTGGTCATATTGCTGGTAGGCTGCTCTTCACGGAGGAGGAAGACATGACCGAGACGACGACGCCTTCGAGTCCCAGGGCGGACATGGTGCGCAACCGCCGTCTCCTGCTGGCGGCCGCCACCTCGGCGTTCGCCGAGCGCGGGATGGAGGTGTCGATGGGTGAGATCGCCCAGCGCGCCGGCGTCGCCAAGGGCACCGTGTTCCGGCACTTCGCCTCCAAGGAGGAACTGCTCGCGGCGATCATGCTCCAGGTGCTCGATCAGCTGCTCGACACGGCGGACCGGCTCAAGGCGGCCGACGACGCGGGCGAGGCACTACGGGAGTTCATGACGGCCGGTGTCGAGGCGCTCGCCGCCGACCGCGCGTTCTGCGAGGTGATCGGACGGCCTTCGCTGCAGCATGCCGAGGTGCGGGATGCCATCGACCGTCTCTGCGGCATCGTGGAGACACTCACCGTCCGCGCCCAGGACCAGGGTGCGATCCGCGGCGACATCACGGGAACGGACATCGTCCTGCTCCTCGGCGGTATTCACCAGACGGCGGAGCCTTTGCTGGCCACGCAACCACAGGCCTGGCGCCGCTACCTGGAGCTGGCCTTCGACGGCCTGTTCGCTGCCGGCGCCCGTACCCTGCCCCATCCGCCTCCGTCGCGCCTGAACCTCACCGACTCTCCGGCCGGCCCTTCGGTCGGCTCTTCGGCCTGACGCACGGCGGGCGCCGGAGCGCGCCGCGTCGCCTCATTGCCGTCGATCAGAGAGCGAGGACGACTTCGGTGGCCGGTTCGCTGCAGCAGACGAGGACGGTCCCCGGCTCGGGGAGTTCGAGCGGTGGGGTGGTGTAGGCGACGTCGCCTGCCACAAGGGTCTCACGCAGGTGTGGCAGACGCCGGTGCGACAGGACCAGCGGGTGGGGATGTCGCAGGCTTCGGCGAGGTCGAGAAGTCAGGCGTGGGCGGCTGACCAGGGGGTGGTGATGCCGCTGCGGGCGAAGGTGATGAGGGGCCGGTCCCCGTGGGCCCCGAGCGGCTGGTGCGGCCGCACCGCGGCAGTGGCGGTGACGCCGGGGTTGATGGCGGTGAGGGCGCTGAACTGTTCCGCATGGATCCGCTCGGGGCGCAGGCCGTGCTCGTGCAGGAGGCCGCTGAGACCGTCCATGAAGGACGTCGGCCCGCAGAGGTACGCGTCGACGTCGGCCGGAATGCCGATGGCCTTGAGCGAGGGGTGGTTGGGCGACCGTAGCTGATGTGTGATTCCCCGTCATGCGGGGTCTCGGCGGTGTAGAAGGTGTCCTCGTGCGCGTCGGGGGACCCCCTGTGGGACGGCCGGCCGAGGCAGCTCCACTGGCGCGGTGATCTGTGCGCTCGGCCCGATCCTGGTTCCGGGACCGGTGAGACGGCGGCGGGAGCCGCTATGCGGACGTGGCGCCCTTGGTGCGCTGATAGTGGCGCCTTGCTTTCATGCGGTTGCCGCAGACCGCCATGGAGCACCAGCGGGCCATGTTCGTCTTGCTGCGGTCGATGAGGAAAAGGCGGCATTCGGGGTTGGCGCACGGTCGCAGCCGGCCCGGGAGCGCCTGTTGCGCCTCGCTCCACGCCAGCACGGCTTCCACGGCCAGCCGTCGCTCCGCGGGGGCGTCCAGCTCCCACGAGACCCCCTCGGAAGAGAGGCGCGGACGCGAAGTCACGCCCTTCAGCACCGGCGCCAGCGACGTCGCGGGGCGAGTGCCGCGCACCACGTCCTGGAGGGCCTCGCGTGCCTGCATGAGGTTGCGGAGCTCGTCCAAGGTTCCGGTGCCGCCGTGCGCGTGCTGCCAGCGCTCGGCCGCTTCCGGGTCCGCCAGCTCGTCCTGCACGGCACCGCTGACCAATGGTGTGCTGTTCAGGAGTGCCAACAGCGTCTCCTGCGGTTCTCGGTCGGCCACCGCCATACCTCCTAACCGACTCGATCTGCTTCGCAGGTTACATGAACGGTCCCACCCTGGACGGCTCCCGTCACTATCTAACCGTCGATACTGTCTTGACAGGTTAGGTCACGCGTGCTCGACTGGCGATGGAACCAGTGAAGGGCGAGAGAAAGGTTAGAAAGATGGCTGCCGCAGTCCACCACCGCACCGCCACCGTCGACGGCCTCGTTGTCTTCTACCGGGAGGCCGGCGATCCACAATCGCCGGTCGTGGTACTTCTGCACGGCTTCCCGACCAGCTCACACATGTTCCGCGGGCTCATCCCGGCCCTCGCCGACCGCTACCGCGTGATCGCTCCCGACCACATCGGGTTCGGCCAGTCCGCGATGCCCACGCCGCAGGACTTCCCGTACACCTTCGACGCCCTCACCGACGTCACCGCCGGCCTGCTCCAGCAGCTGGGCGTCGACCGGTTCGCGATGTACGTACAGGACTACGGCGCCCCCATCGGCTGGCGTCTGGCCCTCCAGTCCCCGGACCGTGTCACGGCGATCATCACCCAGAACGGAAACGCCTACGAGGCGGGCTTCGTCAAGCCCTTCTGGGACGGCGCCTTCGCCTACGCCCAGGCCCCGGGGCCGGACACCGAAGGTCCCATGCGGGCCGCGCTGACCCTCGAGATCACCCGCTGGCAGTACGTGAACGGTGTCGCCGATCCCAGTCTGGTCAGCCCCGACAACTGGGTGCACGACCAGGCGCTGCTGGACCGCCCGGGCAACGACGAGATCCAGCTCAAGCTCTTCCGCGACTACCCGACCAACGTGGACCTCTACCCGCAGGTCCACCAGTACTTCCGCGACTCCCAGGTCCCGCTGCTGGCGGTATGGGGCGCCAACGACGAGATCTTCGGCCCTGCCGGCGCGGAGGCGTTCCGCGACGATCTGCCCGATGCCGAGGTCCACCTGCTCGAGTCCGGGCACTTCGCCCTGGAGAGCCACCTCGAGACCATCACCGAGCACATCCGCGACTTCCTCGCACGGGTCCTCGCATGACGTCAAGCGCGTGCGTGAGAGCGGCTGCGGCGGCCGCGGACCATCGCCTCGGCCGCCGCTGCCGGCACATGGCCCGGCAACACCAGAAGGCCGGGCCTCGCGCACCCTGCCCCCCTCACACACCCGAGGGAGCACGCCATGGGACTGTCCTGGCAACAAGGCCCCCTCGCCCCAGGCGCCGTCGGACACTTCCTCACCCCGGCGTCTCTCCCCGAACGTCTGCTGTTCGCCGAGCGGTTGCGCCGCCGTATGCGCGTGAGGTTTCACGACACCTGGATCGCCGACAGCGAGCAGGTGACGCTGCTTCACGAACCGGGCCGCTACCCCGTCGCCTACTTCCCCCGCGAGGACATCGACGAGCAGGCCCTGGTCGAGAGCGGCAAGGTCACCCGGCACAAGGACCTCGGCGACACCGCCTGGTACGCGGTGCGGGCCGACGGCCGTAGCGCCGAGCGGGCCGCCTGGGAGTTCACCGCGCTGCCCCCGCACGCGGCCGCTCTCCAGGGGCACATCGCCTTCGCCTGGCGGGCGATGGACGCCTTCTACGAGGAGGACGACCGCATCCTCGGCCACGCCGCGGACCCCTACCACCGCATCGACTTCCGCCACACCTCCCGCATCCTCGAGGTCCGCCTCGGCGACAGCGTGATCGCTCGCTCCGATCACCCCCTGGTCCTCTTCGAGTCCGGATTCGCCCCGCGCTGGTACGTCCCGCGCGCCGACATCGACGAGACGCGGCTGCGCGCTGCCGACGGCCAGACCTTCTGCCCCTACAAGGGCCTGTGCGACTACTACGTCATCGGCGAGGCACGTCGCGCCGCGTGGGCGTACCGCGACGCGTACCAGGAGGTCGGCCTGGTCAGCGATCTGGTGTCCTTCGAACCGGACAAGGTGGAGGTCTCCCTCGACGGCGTGCCGCTGCGCCTCGAACCCGGTCAGAACGTCGTCCCCCACGGCATCGACCGAGGCCTGGACGCCCACGAGGCCGCCTGAGACGCACCGCCCCGGCAGCCCGGCGAACACCCGCAACGTACGACGTCCCGCCGCCCCGCCCGGCCCGGTCCTCCGGTGTCACGTCACCCCCCATGCGCCTTTCGTGCAACGGCACGCCCCGAACGTGCAGGAGTTCACACGCCCGTAACCCGCACACTCGGTGGCCAGGCACAACCGTGATTGGACCGACACGCGGAGGCGATGGACCCATGCGGACGTTCGTGCACACTTCCCATCCGGCACGGGTGATCTTCGGTCCCGGCACCGTCGGGGAACTCGCCGAAGAAGTACGGCGGCTCGGCGGTTCCCGGGTGCTGCTGCTCTCCAGCCCACCGCTCGCGGACGCGTCGGCGCGGGTCCGGGACGCTCTCGGCGGCCTGCTGGCGGCGGAGTTCGACGGCGCCGCCATGCACACGCCGTCCGAGGTGACGGAAGCGGCGCTCGCCGTACTGAGGGAGGCGGGCGCCGACTGCCTCGTGTCCGTAGGCGGCGGCTCGACCACGGGTCTGTCCAAGGCGCTCGCGCTGCGCACGGACCTGCCCCAGGTCGTCGTACCGACCACGTACGCCGGATCCGAGGTGACCCCCGTGCTGGGGGAGACGCGTGACGGGCACAAGGTCACCCGGTCCTCGGCCGCGATCCTGCCCGAGACCGTCGTCTACGACGTCGACCTCACTCTCTCGCTTCCGCTGCCGATGTCGATCACCAGCGGTGTGAACGCCATGGCGCATGCCGTGGAGGCCCTGTACTCCGCCGACGCCGACCCGGTCACCGACCGGCGGGCCCTCGACGCGATCTCCCTCATCGCCCGGGCGCTGCCCAGGCTGGCGGCCGACCCCGCGGACCAGGAGGCCAGGACCGACCTGCTGCAGGCAGCATGGCTCGCCGGCACGTGCCTCGCGACGGTGGGCATGGGCCTGCACCACAAGCTCTGCCACACCCTCGGCGGCAGCTTCGGCCTGCCGCACGCCGAGACACACACCGTGATCCTTCCGCACGCGATGGCCTTCAACGCGCCCGCCGCCCCGGACGCCATGCGCCGCATCGCCCGGGCACTGGACGTGCCCGACGCACCGAGCGGCGTGTACGACCTGATCACCTCGCTGGGCGGGCCGACCTCGCTGCGGGATCTGCGCATGCCCGAGTCCGAGCTGGCCCGCGCGGCCGGGTTGGCCGTGGCGACGCCGTACCCGAACCCCCGGGAACTCACCGCCGAAAATGTCGAAGGCCTGCTGGCCGACGCCTGGCACGGCCGCCGCCCCCGGGAGTCCGACACCACCGACGCCACGACGGCCCGGCTCACCCATCAGGTCGTGGCGAGCTTCGCGCAGGCATCCGACGCCCGTGTCCGCACCCTGCTCACCGCCCTCGTACGGCACCTGCACACCTTCGTGTCCGAGCAGGACGTCACCGAGACGGAATGGCAGTACGCGATCGACTTCCTCACCCGGACGGGAGAGGTGTGCGGCCCCACCCGGCAGGAGTTCGTGCTGCTCTCGGACGTGCTGGGCGTCTCCAGCGCCGTGGACCTGCTGACCAACTCCCGCACCCCCGACACCACCCCGTCCGCCGTCCTCGGCCCCTTCTACGTGGAGGGACCGCCCGAGGCGGAGCACGGCAGCGACATCTCCGGCGGCCTGCCCGGCACCCCCCTGTGGGTGGACGTCCGCATCACCGACACGGCCGGCGCGCCGGTCAAGGACGCCGTCGTCGACGTATGGCAGTCCAACGAGGACGGCTTCTACGACGTGCAGCTGCCGGAGCTGGACGGCCCCGTCCTGCGGGCGCGGCTGCGCAGCGACGCCGAGGGACGGCTCACCTTCTGGTCGATCCTGCCCTCGGAGTACCCGATTCCGCAGGACGGCCCCGTGGGACAGATGCTCGCGGCAGTCGGCCGCCACCCCTACCGGGCGCCGCACCTGCACTTCATGATCGCCGCGCTCGGCCACCGCCGGCTCGTCACGCAGCTGTTCGTGGCCGGCGGCTCCTACCTCGACAGCGACACCGTGTTCGGCGTGAAGGACCAGCTCGTCGTCGACTTCGCCCCGCAGGCAGGCCCCACCCCGGACGGCCGGAGCCTTGACGGGGAGTGGCGCCGCCTGGACCACGTCTTCCGCATCGCCCCCCTGACAGACTGACCGAGGAGAAGGCCACTCATGACCCGCACGGACACCTACGACACCGACGTCCTCGTCGTCGGCAGCGGCCCCGCCGGGGGCTCGGCCGCCCTGTTGCTGGCCACCTACGGCATCCGCACCCTCCTCGTCACCAAGTACGGCTGGCTCGCCAACACCCCCCGGGCGCACATCACCAACCAGCGCACGATGGAGGTCCTGCGGGATCTCGGCGTCGAAGCCGAGGCCCTGGCGCAGGGCAGCCCGTCCCAGGTCATGGGGGACACGGTGCTGTGCACCGCGCTCACGGGCGAGGAGATAGGCCGGATCCGCAGCTGGGGCACGGGGCCCGGCTCCCTGACCGAGTACGCGTCGACCAGTCCCTGCGAGATGATCGACCTGCCGCAGACCTACCTCGAGCCGATCCTCACCACCAACGCCGCGGCCCGGGGCGCCAAGGTCCGCTTCGACACCGAGTTCCTGAGCCTCACGCAGGACGAGGACGGGGTCACCGCCCTGCTGCGCGACCGGATCCGCGGCGACGAGTTCACCGTACGGGCCCGCTACCTGATCGGCGCCGACGGCGGACGCAGTGCCGTCGCCGAGCAGATCGGCCTCCCCATGGACGGGCGCATGGGCAAGGCCGGCAGCATGAACATCGTCTTCAAGGCCGACCTCGCCCGGTACTGCGCCCACCGCCCCAGCGTCCTGTACTGGGTGCTGCGGCCCGGCGCGGCGACCGGCGGCATCGGCATGGGCCTGGTCCGTATGGTCCGGCCGTGGAACGAGTGGCTGCTGGTGTGGGGCTACGACATCGAGCAGCCGCCGCCCTCGGTGGACGAGGAGGAGGCGCGCCGGATCGTACGGGATCTGATCGGCGCTCCGGACCTGCCCGTGGAGATCACGTCCACCTCGCTGTGGACCGTCAACCACACCTACGCATCGGACTATTCGTCCGGGCGGGTGTTCTGCATGGGCGACGCCGTGCACCGCCACCCGCCGTCCAACGGGCTCGGCTCCAACACCTCGGTCCAGGACGCGTACAACCTGGCCTGGAAGCTCGCCATGGTCGTGCGCGGTGAGGCCGAACCGGAGCTGCTGGACAGCTACTCGGCCGAACGCGCCCCCGTGGGGCGGCAGATCGTCGAACGCGCGAACCTCAGCCGCGACCAGTTCGGACCGGTCTTCGAGACGCTCGGCGTCGGCGCGGACAGCGACGAGCGGACCATCGCCGAGGGACTCGCCGCACTGCGGGCCGGCACCGCCGAGGGCGCCAAGCGCCGCCGGCTGCTGGAGGACGCGATCCAGCTCAAGAACTACGAGTTCAACGCGCACGGCGTCGAGATGAACCAGCGCTACGTCTCCGGCGCGGTCCTCGCCGACGACTCTCCCGCCGAGCACTGGCTGGACGACCAAGAGCTGGTGTCGCGTCCCACGACCCGCCCGGGCGCCAAGCTGCCGCACGCCTGGCTCGTGGACAGCGCGGGGCAGCGGCTCTCCACGCTCGACGTCGTCGGCAAGGGCGAGTTCACTGTGCTGACCGGACTGTCGGGCGGGGTCTGGGAGGCGGCGGCGGAAGCCTGCCGCGACGAACTCGGCATACAGCTGCGCCTGGTGCGCATCGGCGACGACGACTCCCGTGACGCCTACGGCGAATGGAGCAGGGTGAGCGAGACGCCCGAGGAGGGGGTGCTCCTGGTGCGCCCGGACGGCTACGTGGCCTGGCGCCACGGCACCGCACCGGAGACCGCCGCGGAGGCACGGGACGAGCTGCGTGCCGCACTGCGCCGGATCCTGGGGCGGTGACCATGGACAAGCAAGTGGCCACGGCCGCGCAGGCCCTGGCAGACGTCATGGACGGACAGTCCTTCGCCGTCGGCGGGTTCGGACTGAGCGGTGTCCCCGAGGTGCTCATCGGCGCGCTGTACGAGTCCGGCGCGGGCGACCTCACCGTCGTGTCGAACAACTGCGGCGTCGACGGACGCGGTCTCGGCGTGCTGCTGGCGGCAGGCCGCATCAGCCGGGTCACCGGCTCCTACATCGGTGACAACAAGGAGTTCGCCCGCCAGTACCTGGGAGGTGAGCTCGAGGTCGAGCTGATTCCCCAGGGCACGCTCGCCGAGCGCATGCGGGCGGGCGGCAGTGGCATCCCGGCGTTCTTCACACCCGCCGGTGTCGGAACCGCGGTGGCGGAGGGAGGCCTGCCGTGGCGGTACGCCCCCGACGGCTCGGTCGCGGTCGCCTCACCACCCAAGGAGGTGCGGGTGTTCCACGGCGTCGAGCACGTTCTGGAACACGCCGTCACCACCGACTACGCCCTCGTCCGTGCCGCCCGCGGCGACCGGCACGGCAACCTCGTCTTCCACCGGGCGGCCCGCAATTTCAACCCGCTGGCCGCCATGGCCGGCCGCATCACCGTGGCCGAGGTGGAGGAACTCGTCGAGCCGGGCGAACTCGACCCCGACGAGGTCCACCTGCCCGGCGTGTTCGTCCAGCGGGTCGTGGCACTGACCCCGGAGCAGGCGGCCGACAAGGGCATCGAGAAGAGGACGGTACGCGAGCGATGAGCTGGAGCAGACAGGAGATGGCGGCACGCGCCGCACATGAACTGCGCGACGGCGACTACGTGAACCTCGGCATCGGGCTGCCCACGCTGGTGGCTGACTTCCTGCCGGCCGGCGTGGACGTCGTCCTGCACTCCGAGAACGGCCTGCTCGGTGTCGGACCGTACCCGGCGCCGGACGAGGTCGACCCCGACCTGATCAACGCCGGCAAGGAGACCGTGACGGTGGTGCCCGGGGCGGCGTTCTTCGACTCCGCGCTGTCCTTCGGCATGATCCGCGGCGGCCACATCGACACCGCCGTACTCGGTGCGCTGCAGGTCTCGGCACGTGGCGACCTGGCCAACTGGGCCGTCCCCGGAAAGATGATCAGAGGCATGGGCGGCGCCATGGACCTCGTGCACGGCGTGGGGCGGGTCATCGTGCTGATGGAGCACACCGCGAGGGACGGCAGCTCCAAGATCGTCGAGGAGTGCACGCTCCCGCTGACGGGACGGGCCTGCGTCGATCGCGTCATCACCGACCTGTGCGTGCTCGACGTCACCCCGCGGGGACTCGCGCTCGTCGAGACAGCGCCGGGCGTGACGGCGGAGCAGGTCGTCGACCGCACGTCCGCATCTCTCATCGTGAGGAGCCCCCGATGATCGAACAATCGCGTGACGTCTACATCGTCGACGCCGTACGCACCCCCTTCGGCCGATACGGCGGCGCGCTGTCCGGCGTACGCCCCGACGACCTGGCCGCCGGCGTGCTGCGCGCCCTCGTGGAACGCAGTCCCGGCCTCGACCCGGCCCGCATCGACGACGTGCTGTTCGGCAACGCCAACGGAGCCGGCGAGGACAACCGGAACGTGGCGCGGATGGCCGTCCTGCTGGCAGGCCTGCCGGTCAGCGTGCCCGGCGCCACCGTCAACCGGCTCTGCGGCTCCGGCATGGAGGCCGTCGTCCAGGCGGCCCGCGCCATCGCCCTGGGCGACGCCTCCGTCGCCGTGGCCGGCGGCGTGGAGTCCATGAGCCGCGCCCCGTGGGTGCTGCAGAAGCCGGACCGGCCCTACCCGGCGAGGGACCAGCAGCTCCACTCCACCACCCTGGGCTGGCGGATGGTCAACCCGCGGATGCCGGGGGAGTGGACGATCCCCCTCGGCGAGAGCGCGGAGCTCGTGGGCGCCAAGTACGGCGTGACGCGCGCCGAGCAGGACGCCTTCGCGCTGGCCAGCCACACCAATGCCGCCGCCGCGTGGCGCGACGGCCTCTACGGCGGCGAGGTCGTCGCCGTCGACGGCGTGGACCTGCCGCGCGACGAGGGCATCCGCGACACCACCTCCCTGGACGCCCTGGCGAAGCTGAAGCCGGCATTCCTGCCCGACGGCACCATCACGGCCGGCAACGCCTCACCGCTGAGCGACGGCGCGTCCGCGCTGCTCCTGGCCGACGAGGAGGGGCTCGCGGCGATCGGCCGCGAACCGCTGGCCCGGGTGCGGGCGGCGGCGGTCACGGGCATCGAGCCGCAGTACTTCGGACTGGGCCCGGTGGACGCCATCCGCAAGGTCCTGACGAAGGCGCGGGTCGACGCGGCCGACCTGCGCACCATCGAGCTCAACGAGGCCTACGCGGCCCAGGTGCTGTCCTGTCTGGCGGCGCTGCCCGAACTCGACCGGTCCGTCGTGAACCCGCGAGGTGGCGCCATCGCCATCGGACACCCGCTGGGCGCCTCTGGGGCCCGCGTCGCGGGTGCGGTCGCCCACCAGTTGGCCGCGGCCGGCACGGGAACGGGTCTGGCGGCGCTCTGCATCGGCGTGGGACAGGCGCTGGCGCTGGTGCTGGAACGCTGAGCGGGAGAGGGGAGGAAAGGGGAGAGGGGGCGGTCGCCGCTCCCTCTCATCCCTCGCGGCGTACGACGGCCGGGGTGGTGCCCAGGCGGGCGCGCATCACCCGGGTCAGGTGCTCCTGATGGGAGAACCCGCACGCGATGGCCACCTGCCCGATGGGCGCCGACCCGGTGCGCAGCAGCCGGGACGCGTGTTCCAGGCGAAGGCGCAACACGTACTGGTGCGGGGACTGGCCCGTACTCGCGCGGAACTGGCGCGTGAACTGACTGACACTGAGCGAGGCGGCGGCGGCCAGATCCGCGATCGGCAGCGGCTCGGCCAGGCGTTCCCCGATGAGGTCCCGCACCGCGGTGAGCTGCCGGTCGGAGAGTCCGGAGCGGACCGGCACCCGCATTGCCGGTCGCGCGGCGTGCCGCCGGGCGAGCTGAGCGGCGAGCATGCCGGTCAGATGGTCCACGTACGTGCGGGCCGACGGTTCCCAGCGGCGCACCGCGGTATCCAGCGCGATCATGAGCTGCTCGGCGAGCGGATCGGTGGAACCCAGTTCCTCGGACAGCTGGACAGGCCGCCCCTCGTTGGCCTCGCACAGCGCCTGGTCCGTGAGGTAGGCGTGGACTGTCTCCAGGGGGCCACCCAGCTCGACGCTGAGCTCCCGGCCGACCGGCTGCAGGAACAGTCCACCGGCGGGAACGGTCCGCGACCGCGCCGCGCCGCCCTCACCCCGGCGCACGGTGACCGGTCCGCTGAGGTGCAGGATGAGCAGATGAGTCGGAGCGGGGTCGAACCTCGCCCGGTAGGACTGCTCCCTCTGCGCGGACAGATACAGGTGCTCCCACCCGAGCCCAGCGCTGCTGTACCGGGGCCGCACACCGGGCAGGCGAAGCATCCCCACCGTGTCGGCCAGTCCGAGCTCTGCCACGGTGCGACCTCCTCGGGCACCACCAAGCTGGTTGAATGCTCAATCATAGCCGACGGGCCCGGCGTCGATCGCGCATTGATCCCCATACTGGATCAAAATGGACGCAACATACGGCCACACTGCGGAGGCGCGGCGATGCACGGTGACGCCGAGAACGACGAGGAACTCATCGAAGAGCGTGACCGGAACGACGGCGAACCCGACGCCGAGGACGATGACGAGTACGACGAGTCCGGGCCGCACGACGAGGAGCAAGACAGCGGGTGGACCGGCGCCCGGGTGGCCGACGCGGACCCCGACGTCTTCCTCGACGTCCCCGTACTGAAGGTCGACGAGATCGACCTGGAGGTCGACGACCTGCGAGCGCGTGTCTCCCTGCAGGCCGAGGTGCTGGATCTGCTGAAGCTCAACGTGGGTGCCGACGTCTCGCTCGGCCGGGTGCACCTCGGCATCTCAGGGGTCGAGGCGCAGGCGCAGCTCCGGGTGCGTCTGGACAATGTCGCGACGATCATCAACCGGGTGCTCACCACGCTCGATCGCAACCCCGAGATCCTGCATGAGCTGGCGCGCGGGGTCGGGTCGGCCGTGCGGGACGTCGGTGGCGGGGCCCGTCAGGCTGTGGGCGAGCTGGGTACGGGTGCCGGAAGAGCCGTCCAGGATGTGGGGCAGGGTGCCGGGGCCGCCGTACAGGATGTGGGCCGGGGGGTCGGCTCCGTGGCGGAGGACGTCGGTCAGGGAGCTGGAAGAGCTCTGGGGGACGTCGGCAGTGGCGCCGGGCGCGCGGTGGAGGGCGTCGGTCACGAGGCAGGTCAGGCTGTCGGAAGGGTGGGGGAGGGGCTCGGCGGCACCACCGGAAGTGTGGTCGAGAAGGCCGCGGACGTGACGGACACCGCGGACGAGGTGGTAGGGGAGGCGGGCCGCGCCCCCGAGGACGCACCCGACGCGGCGGGCGGCAGCGCAGCCGGAACCGAGCCGGCCGAACGGAGCACGGCGCGCAGGCCCGCCGAAGGCCGGGGCCGGGCCGCCCGGAGCCAGGGCGCCACCCGCACGCGCAGGGTGCGCGGCGAGGACGGGAAGCTGCCGCCGCGGACCAGTCGCCGTCGCACCATCGACGAGCGTGAGGAGCCGCCCTGAACGACGAGCGGGGGAGATGAGCGCACGGCAGGAGACGTCTCGTTCCGGTCGACGGTCCACGCCGAACGGCTCCGCTTCACCGACGAACCCCGCACGGCGGTCCGCTTCCCGGGCGCGGGGGAGCGGGAGTCGATGAGCCACAGCGACCGGAGGCACCTTCCCGACAGGGTCGTTCCCGGTCAGGATTACCACGACGTCACCGTGGTTTACCGTCTCGCGACCCGGCTCACCGGTGAGCCAGGGACGGACGGGTAGCGCCGACGGCAAGGCCCGGCGCGGAGCCGGCTGGCCACATGCGCAACCCCGGTCCGATCCCGCCGTCGCCCTCTCGGTGTGCAGCCGTCGCGTACGTGCCCCCCTTGCACTCGGCCCACAGCTTTCACTTAAGGTTAGCCTCGCCTAATTGTTCAAAGCTGGACCACAGCAAGGAGCACCTCCCATGCCACTTCGGCGCCGCGGCTCAGCCGTAGTCACCCTCGCCCTCGCGGCCGCGCTCTCCCTCACGGCGTGCGGCAGCAGCGGTACGTCCGGGAAGGGCGACAGCGCGTCCACCGCGGCCGGGTCCGGTGCCAAGGACTCGAAGTCGGTCGCCATGGGTGGCGAGGACTTCGCCGACGCGGCGAAGAAGACAGCCGAGCTCGGCACGGACGCCAAGCCCGGCGAGTGGCCGCGCACGATCGAGCACGCGATGGGCAGCACCGAGATCAAGGCCCAGCCCAAGCGCGTGGTAGTGCTGGACGTCGGCGAGCTGGACAACGTTGTTTCCCTCGGCGTGAAGCCGGTCGGCCTGGCTCCGAGCGAGGGCTCGCCGGAACTGCCCTCGTACCTCAAGAAGGACGCGGGCACGCCGGCGAACATCGGCACCATCAACAGCCTCAACCTGGAGGCGATCGCGGCCCTCGAACCGGATCTGATCCTGGGCAGCCAGCTGCGCGCCGCCGCCTCGTACGACGAGCTGTCGCAGATCGCGCCGACCGTCTTCTCGATCCGCCCCGGCTTCACGTGGAAGGAGAACTACCTCCTCAACGCCGCCGCGCTGGACAAGACCGCGCAGGCCAAGGCGAACCTCACCGCGTACGACAAGCGCGTGAAGGCGCTCGGCGCCGAGCTGGGCGCCGACAAGCCCAGCGTGTCGATGGTCCGGTACATGCCCGACGGAGTCGTCCGGCTCTACGCCAACAACTCCTTCATCGGCACGATCCTGAAGGACCTCGGCATCCCGCGGCCGAAGAACCAGGACATCGCGGACCTGGCTGCCGAGGTCAGCGCCGAGAACATCGATCAGGCCGACGCCGACTGGATCTTCACGGGCGTCTACGGCGACCCGAAGGCCACGGACAAGAGCAAGGCCCAGGGCAACCCGCTGTGGAAGAACCTCGAGGCGGTCAAGGCGGGCCACGCCTACGACGTGCCGGACGAGACCTGGTACCTGGGGCTCGGCGTCGTCGCTGCCAACGCGGTGCTCGACGACCTCCAGAAGTACCTGGCCGCCTGACGAACCTCGTAGGAGAGAGTGAGCCCGGCGGATGCCGCCACCCACCCCAACCCGTCGCCGGGCCGCTTGGCTGCTGGCCGGCGCCGCGATGCTGCTGGTCGCCGTACTGCTGAGTCTCGCCGTGGGCAGTCGTCAGATCGCGCCCGGTGAGGTGATCCAGGCACTGCTGCACGGCGGCGACAGCGACGACGCCCAGGTGGTGCGGGCGTTGCGGACCCCGCGGACGGTCGTGGGCCTGCTGGCGGGCGTCGCGCTGGCGCTCGCCGGAACGGTGATGCAGGGCATCACCCGCAACCCCATCGCCGAACCGGGCATTCTCGGTGTCAGCCAGGGCGCGGCGGTGGGTGTGGTGTGCGCGATCGCCTTCTGTGGCGTGCACTCGATCAACGGCTACGTCTGGTTCGCCTTTGCGGGCGCGGCGCTGGCGGCGGTGGGCGTGTACGCCGTCGCCAGCGGTGGACGGGGCGGGGCCTCGCCGGTCAAGCTCGCACTCGCGGGTGCCGCGATGAACGCCTTCCTCGCCGCCCTCGTATCCGGTATCGCCACCACCAACGCCCGTGTCCTCGACGAGTTCCGCTTCTGGCAGGTCGGTTCGATCAGTGGGCGCGGCAGCGAGGTCATCGGCCAGATCTGGCCGTTCCTGCTGGCCGGACTGGTGCTGGTCGCGGCGATGGCTCGTGGCCTCGACGCACTCGCCCTGGGCGACGATGCCGCCAAGGCCCTTGGGCACAATGTCGGGCTGATGCGCCTGCTCGGCGCACTGGGCGCGACCGTGCTCACGGGCGCGGCGGTGGCCGCGGTCGGCCCGATCGCGTTCATCGGCCTCGCGGTACCGCACATCGCCCGCGCGCTGGTGGGAACCGCGCACCGCTGGGTGTTGCCACTGGCCGCGCTGCTGGGCCCCGTGATGATCCTGGGCTCGGATGTCCTCGGCCGCATCGTCTTCCCGCCTTCGGAGGTTCCGGTCGCCGTCATGACCGCCCTGATCGGCGTGCCGTTCCTCATCGCGCTCGTCCGGCGCCGGACGGTGGTGGCCGCATGAGCCCCATGAGCCGCGTGAACGGATCGAGCCGCGCCGAAGCCAACGCCGAAAGCCCCGGGCAACCCGTCGTCGCCGCCGAACGACCCGTGGCCCGCCCGGCCGGCCGCGCAGTTCGTCCCGCCGGGCACGCCGTGCTGCGCGGCGGGAGGGCCAGCTTCCTGGTCCACCGGCGGGCAGTCGTCGTCGCCGCGGCGCTGTCGGTGTTGCTCGCGTGCGCGGTGGTGGCGTACCTGTGCGTGGGCGAGTCCGTCGTCCCACCCGCGGAGGTGGTCCGTGTGCTGTTCGGGCGACCGAGTCCCGACGAGTTGGTGGTGGGTACGCTGCGCCTGCCCCGGCTGGTGGTCGGACTCCTCGCCGGAGCCGCGTTCGGCCTCGCGGGCGCACTCGTGCAGACCGTCGCACGCAATCCACTCGCCAGCCCCGACGTCATCGGTGTCACGCACGGCGCCGGAGCGGCCACGGTCGCCGCGCTGGCCTTCAACGCCGTCGCCGCCGACGCCCTTCCGTACGTATCCGTCGCGGGCGGCGTCGTGGCGGCGCTGCTGGTCTATGTCTTCGCGTGGCGGCGCGGACTCCATTCCTCCCGCTTCGTGCTCGTCGGCATCGGTGTCTCGGTCGCGCTCGGCTCGCTGACACAACTCTTCCTCACCAAGGGCGACTACTTGGTGGCCCAGCAGGCGAAGGTCTGGCTGACGGGCTCCCTCAACAGTCGCGGTTACGAGGAGGCCGCCCCGCTCGCGCTCGTGATGTTGCTCGGCGTCCCGGCAGCCTTGTGGGCGGCACGGGCACAGCGCGGCGCGGCGTTCGACGACGACACGGCGACCGCTCTCGGCGTGCGCCTGAACCGGGTACGGCTCGGGTTGACCGCGCTCGGTGTCGTCCTGGCGTCGGTGGCGACCGGAGCGGTGGGCCCGGTCGACTTCGTCGCCCTGCTCGCCCCGCAGATCGCGCGCCGGCTCACACGCACGGCCCAGATTCCACTGCTGTCCTCGGCGTTGACCGGCTCGCTGATCGTCGTGGTCGCCGACCTGCTCGGCCGCCGTATGTTCGCCCCGATCGAGCTGCCGGTCGGCGTCCTCACCGCCGCGGTGGGCGCTCCTTATCTGATGTGGCTCATCGTCCGCACCCGTAGCCGTTCCGGAGGCACCTCCTCATGAGTCGTCCGCCCGTCAGCCGCCTCGCGGCGCGCGATCTGACCCTGGCGTACGAGGACCGCACCGTAGTCGAGGGCCTCGACCTGGAGATACCCGACGGCAAGGTCACCGTCGTCGTCGGTCCCAACGCCTGCGGCAAGTCCACCGTCCTGCGCGCCCTGGGCCGCCTCCTGAAACCGCGTGAGGGCTCCGTGCTGCTGGACGGCACCGAACTCGCCCGCGTCCCGGGCAGGCAGATCGCGCGGACCATCGGTGTCCTGCCGCAGTCCCCGACCCCGCCGGACGGCATCACCGTCGCCGATCTCGTCGCCCGTGGCCGCCAGCCGCACCAGAAGTGGTGGCAGCAGTGGTCGGAGGCCGACGAGCGCGCCGTCGCCGAGGCGCTGGCGCACACCGACACGGCAGACCTCTCCGACCGCCCGGTGGACGAGCTCTCCGGCGGCCAGCGGCAGCGAGTGTGGATCGCGATGGCCCTGGCGCAGGACACTGAACTGCTGCTGCTGGACGAGCCCACCACCTACCTGGACATCGCTCATCAGGTAGAGGTGCTGGACCTGGTCCGGCGGCTCAACCACGAGCGTGGCCGCACCGTCGTCGCCGTCCTGCACGACCTCAACCAGGCCGCTCGCTACGCCGACCACCTCGTGGCCATGAAAGCCGGCCGCGTCGTCGCCCAAGGGGCGCCGGAGGAGATCGTCACCGCCGAGCTGGTCCAGGACGTCTTCGGCCTCTCCTCCGTCGTGGTCCCCGACCCCGTCACGGGTGGCCCCCTGGTCGTCCCCACCCGCTCCTGGCAGCCCGCGCTTGCGCACGAGTCCCAGGCTCGCTGATCGTCCCTCGCCGCTGGAGCGGGCTCGGCAGCACCCTCCCGCCTCACGGGAGGAGGGCGAGCTGCTCGCCGAGTTCCTCCGGCGCCCGGGCGCCGGAGGGACGGGCGAGGTCGGCGAGGGCGAACTCGGTTGTCCGCGTGGGTTGTGAACCCCCTCCCGCCGAGGGTTCCCACGGGCAGCAGATCGTCCTCGAGGCCGCTCAGGTAGGCGTGGACGAGGTCGTCCTTGTGGGCGCGGGGCTCGCAGGACGGTGACCGAATCGGCTGGAACCGACCCGTTGTCGTTGAGGGCGGGCGCTTCAGGCGCCGTCGCCGTCGTCGTCGCTGAAGAGCAACCCGAAGACACCCTCCAGACGCCGGGCGAGCGCCTCTTCATCGCCCTGCACCAGTGCCGCGTCGCCGATGACCTTGCGCATCAGCCAGGTGCCGGCGATCACCGAGAGGGCGAGCCCCGCGCGTTCCGGGACGTCGCTGCCCGTCAGTTGCTCGGTCAGCCGCCGCCCCACGTGACGCTCGATGCCCTGCCGCATGATCTCCGCGGCGCGCTGGTTGGGTGCGGACAGCAGCATCAGCAGGAACGGGTCGAGATGGTGGGCCTCGGGCGACGTTCGCTCCACCAGTGCCCGGGCCACGTCCTGGCTCAGCGTGCGCGGGTCGTCCGTGACGACGGTGGGCGGGGTGAAGGACGCTTCCACCACCTCGGCGAAGAGCTGCTCCTTCGAACCGAAGTAGCGGTTGACCAGCATGGCGGTCACACCCGCGGCTGCCGCGATCTCCCGCACGCCGACGCCGTCGTACCCGTTGCGGGAGAACGCCTCCATGGCGGACCGCAGAATCGCCTCACGGGTGGCCGCCGCGTTGCGGGGCCGCTTGGGAGCCGGGTCGCCGACGGCGGGCGTCCTGGGCGGTTCCTGTTCCATGCCGCGCAGTCTAACCAGGCGTTTCACCTAAAAATCTACATGCGTATACATGACCGACGCGCTCACACCGCGGAGCGGATCGTGCCGCCGTCCACCCGGATCGTGGCGCCGCTGATGTAGTCGGCGTACGGGCCGGCGAGGTAGGCGACGGCACCGGCGATCTCCTCGGGGCGGCCGAAGCGGCCGACGTCGTTGGGGACGAAGTCGCGGGAGGCGTTGCGTTCGATCTCCTCCCAGGACTCGCCCCAGCCGTGCTCCGGCGCGAGCGTGGTGATCAGTTCCTTCACCGTGTCGACGAGGATCGCTCCGGGAGCCACCACGTTGGAGGTCACCCCGGTGTCCTTCAGTTCCCGAGCCAGCGAGACGGCCAGGTTGTGCCGTGCGGCGAGCGTGGCGTTGTAGTGGGGCTGCATGGCGATCGGCTGGGTGGCGAGGCCCCCACCGATCTGGATCACCCGTCCCCAGCCGCGCTCGCGCATACCCGGCACCAGCCGCTGGATCATCCGGACCCCGGACACCACGTTCACCTCATACGTGCGGATCCAGTCCTGCGAGGTGGCCTCGGCCCAGCCGATGTGGTCGTACGCCCCGGCGTTGTTGACGAGGATGTCGACATCGCCCGCCACGGCGGCCACGGCGTCCGCGCCCGCGTCCGTGGCGAGATCGCCGATCGCCATGGCGACCGCGCCGACCTGCTCCGCGACCTTCCGGGTCCGGGCCTCGTCGCGTCCGTGCACCACTACGTCGGCGCCCTCGGCCGCCAGCAGCCGGGCGATCGCCTCTCCGAGCCCGGAGCTGGAACCCGTCACCAGAGCTCGGCGACCAGTCAGATTCAGAACCATCATCCTGCCCTTTCCTGCATATCTACGAGTGCATACCTCATAAGTCTACACTCGTATACATGGCGCCGCGCCGTACGGTAAGTCGCCTGAGACGGTGCGGCAGGGGGCCTGACCGGCGACGACCCGGACCGTTCGGCAAGGCCCCGCGGCATCTGCCGTCGACGCCGGGCGTCGATGTCCTTCAAGCGATGCCAGATCGGGCGAGGTCTGCTGCGGCCACGCTTGGTCGTTCGAGGACCTGGCCCTCCGACTCAGGGGCGCCCGGGCCCTGACGGCGACGGGCGGCCCCTCCAGAGTGGTCTTCGATGGCGCGAGCGAGGGGCTGAGCGCCGGGGACGTCGATCCCGGCCGCGATTCCCGCACAGGCAACGCTCACGCCGGCCCCGCAGACCTCCCCGGACGGTCCGTCACGCGGCCTTCCCCGGTTTCCTTCCCCAGACGGTGAGCATCCCGGCCGACAGTGCGGCGCATTCGTCGGAGCCCAGGTAGCGGATCGCGGCGTCGACGTCCGGGTCGTCGACCAGGCCCGTGGCGAACATCGCTGCCCTGCTCCGCTCCCATGTGTCCGCCCAGAAGCGGCTGATGGGACTGCCCGGCAGTAGCGGGGGCACATGGATCTCGGCGGCGACAGGCATGAGTCCCGCACCGCGCAGCAGGTGCGGATACGACGGCACCCAGGAGACATCGGTACCGACCGTGGCCCACAGCCCCTGCCACATCGCCCGCATCACCGCGGTGTACGGCGTGCCGGGCGTCCGGTCGCTCGTCAGGTCGACCGCGTCGCTGAGCACCAGCACTCCGCCCGGCTCGACGAGTTCGGCCAGTGCTGCGATCAGGCGCTGGTATTCAGGCAGGTGCATCAGCACGAAACGCGCGTGCACGAGCCGGAACCGGCCGGGGGCGAAGTCCGGGGCGGTGAGGTCGGCCTCCAGCACGTCGAGTCCGGGCACGGGGTGCTCGGTGACGAAACGTACGTCGCGGTCCACGGCGAGCACGCTCGACACCCCGAGCTCGTCCAGCATCCGGCGGGAGACCGTGCCCGTGCCGGCACCTACGTCGAGGCAGTGCCACCCCGGGCCGGCCCCGAGTGCCCGCAGTCGCGACGTGGTGATGTCGTCGTAGGCCAACGCGCCGAAGTCGATGCGCTCGCCCTCGCCCGCCTGCTCGGGACGGAAGACGGCCTCGCCGTAGCGACCGCCGCCCCGTGCGTCCCCACCCGGGGTGGCGGTCACGTCGCTGCCCGCGCGACGCGGAGGGCGTCATCGCACCCGACGAACCGGGACCGCGCGTCTGCGAGAAGCTTCATGGCCGGACCTCTTCACGGAGTGAGGCGGTGCCGTGCGGCCGTCCGGAGGCCGCCGCCCCACCGAATCCTGCACCGGCAGCAGCTGACACGGCCGAGACGCGCCGCGCCTGCGCCGATCGGCCCAATGGGCATGTCACCGCACCCGGTAACTGACCGCGCCGAAGCTGAACTCGCCGGTGTGCAGGCTACCGAGCCTGTAGGAGGTGTCGCCGTTGCTTCCCGGCAGTCCAGGCCTGCAGTCGGGGTTGTAGTAGACGTCGATGTCGTTCGGAGAGACGTTCACGCCGGACAGTGCTGCTTCAGCCAGGTCGTGGCAGGTACCCACGTCCGCGAGGTCCAGGGGGATCTCTGTTCCCGTCGAGCGCGGACCTGTGTACAGGGCGGCAGACGGGCTGTCGAGAGCCGCCGCCGAGGGAGACCCGGCCGACAGGGCCAAAAGTGCGGCGGCGAGTGAGGCAACGGCAGACGCGGTTCTCGTACGGCGCGTGTTCACAGGGCGTCCCTTCGCGAAGTGGGGCAGGCGGACGGCGGTGCTGGCCGGCGGCGATCGATCAGCCGCAAAGATGGTCACACCTTCAACAAGACGCCGGGAAGTGGAGAACTAGCCACCCGCATGGGCTTGCGAGCAGCGGCCCGGGGTGGACGGGGGAGGGGTGCGGCGCGGCGGTTCAGGCACCGGCGGGATGACGAGGACGGCCTCTTCGCCGCCGTGGAGAGGCAGCCCGAGAGTTTATTTGATTGACCAATCCAGAATCGGCTATGGTGATGCGTATGGCACGCAATCGGGAGTTCGACGTCGACACGGCAGTCGATCGAGCGATGGACCTGTTCTGGCGACGTGGTTATGCCGCGACATCGCTGCAGGACCTGCTCGGGGAGATGTCGATCGGCAGCGGAAGCCTGTACGCGGCGTTCGGCTCCAAGGAAAAACTCTATGCCCGCGCGCTGGAACGCTACTGCTCCGTGTACACGTACGGCTTCGCCGAGCGGCTGGAGAACGCCACCGACGTGCGGACCGCTGTGCGGAGCGTCCTGCTGGAGATGGTCGAGGCCGACCTTGCCGAGCCGGAGCGCGGATGCCTGGTGGTCAACGCGGCCACGGAGCGCAGCGATGATCCGACCACGGCCGACAGGGTGGCGGCCGCGTTGCGACTGCTGGAATCGGCTCTCGCCGGCGCATTGGAGCGAGCGAAAACCCGAGGCGAGCTGTCGCCCGACAAGGATCCGGCAGAGCTCGCCCGTTTCCTGACCACCTTCGTCCAGGGCCTGCGAGTGGTGGGTAAGGCCCGCCTGGGCCGGGCCTTCGTCGAAGATGCGGTGTCGACGGCCCTGCGCGCTCTGGACTGACCGAATCGATCAGCTCCACCGACCCGACCCGACCCGACCCGACCCGACCGGCTCGGCCGACTCGATCGGCTGGGTCGGCTCGCTCGGCCGGTCACGGTCACCGGTTCGGTAGCGCCCCGGTGGCGTGGTGCCTCGGCTTCGCCTACCGTCATTGTGTATTAACCAATCCAGAAAAAGGTCATCCATGGAGCTCCACCTCAAGGGCAAGGTCGCCGTCGTCACCGGAGCCAGCAAGGGCATCGGCCTGGCGACCGTCGAGGCGCTGGGACGCGAGGGCGTCCACGTCGTTGCCGGCAGCAGGAGCAGCACGCCCGAGCTCGCCGCCCTCCGCGACAAGTACGACGTCACCGTTGTCCCCGTGGACCTCGCGACGCCGGACGGCGCGGACCGGCTCGTCCAGCGTGCCGTCGACGAACGGGGCAGGCTGGACATCCTCGTCAACAATCTCGGTGCGACCGACTCTCGGCCCGGCTTCCTCGAGGTGGACGACACGGAGTGGCAGCGCGTCTTCGACATCACCTTCTTCAGTGCCGTACGGAGCAGCCGTGCGGCCCTGCCCCACCTGCTGGAGGCGGGGGACGCCGCCATCGTCAACATCAGTTCGATCAACGCCAGGCTGCCCTTTCCTGTCGTCGTGGACTACTCCGCGGCGAAGGCGGCACTGACCAACCTCACCAAGTCGCTCTCCGAGGAGTTCGCACCGCGTGGCGTGCGCGTCAACGCCATCGCCCCTGGTCCGGTCCGCACCCCCTTCTGGACCGCGCCGGGCGGCTTCGCCGACGTGACCGCGGCGGCCGCCGGCACCACCGCGCAGGAGGCCCTCGACGTGGTGGTCCCACAGACCATGGGGATCTCGACCGGCCGCGTCACCGAGCCGCAAGAGGTGGCCGACCTGGTCCTGTTCCTCGCCTCGCCCGTCGCGGGCAACGTCACCGGCGCCGAATTCCTCATCGACGGCGGCCAGAACAAGACCATCTGATCCGGCGGCCGTGCCTGTGCAGAGGTGTCGCTATGCCGGACCGGCCGACTCGAGGCTGGACCGGGCCGGACCACGTCTGGTGGCAGCCTGGCGGAGAGCTGACAGGAGTCGCACCCGCGGGCCTGTGCCAGCCCGGACCGGCCTGGTCGGCACCGCAGCGGCCGGCCGAAACAGGTCACCGACTCAGGCAGGCGAGGCAGTGGCCTGCCGGCCGGTGCCCCGCCGCCGGTAAGCGCCGGGGCTGACGCCGAACTCCCGCTTGAACGCGCGGTTGAAGGCGAACTCGGAGCTGTACCCGACCCTCTCCGCCACAGCCTGGAGCGGCGCGTCGTCGTCGCGGAGGATCCGTCCGGCCGTGGTCATCCGCCACCAGGTCAGGTACGCCATCGGCGGACGTCCGACGAGTTCGGTGAAGCGCCGGGAGAACGCGGACCGGGACACGCCCGCCCGTCGGCTCAGTCTCTCGACAGTCCAAGTAGCTGCGGGCTCGGCGTGCATGTGCTGGAGTGCGGAGCCGACCGTCGGGTCGGCCAGCGCCGCGGCCCAACCGCCAGTGCCGCGCGGAGCGTGGTCCTGGTACCAAGCGCGCAGGGTGTACAGCAACATCGTGTCGAGCAGCGCGGGAATCGCCGCATCGGTGCCAGGTCTGCGCTGGTCCAGTTCGTCCCCGAGCAGGTCGACGACCGAGTTGAGCGCCGTGCGACTGCCCACCCGTCGTGGGAGGTGCATGAATGCGGGGAGCTCGGCGAGCAACGGGTGCGCGCCCGCCCGGTCGAGATGGTACGAGCCGCACATCAGGAGCGTGAGGTCGCCGGCACCACCTGCGGTGTCGGGGGCCGACACCCATGTGTCGTCCATGTCGGGTGCGACGTCGACGAGTTCGCTGTCGGGCGAGTCGGCGAGGGCGATCTCATGGCCGTGCGGAACGAGTACGACGTCTCCGGCCCCCAGCGGTACCGGCTCCCGCCCCGTGAGCAGGAGCCAGCACCGGCCCTGCAGGACGACATGGAAGCCGACCTCGCGGGTGACCGGGAACCGCAGTCCCCACGGCGCCGTCCGGCGGGTGCGCGCGGCATGTGGACGACCGGTACGGATGACGGAGACCGCGTCGCTGACTACGTCCATGCCTCGATCGTACAGATGCCGCTGTGAATGAAGACGAATGGACAAAACATCGCCACTTCCAGTCATGGATCATCCACAATGATCTTCATAGGCTGCACTATGGCAAGCCCGTCAGACGAGTCCGACTGTGTGACCTGTCGACACGAAGAGGAGAAAGAAGCATGACAACCGCCGCGCCCCCGATCATCCGGCGCTACTTCGAGCTCGCTCCCGCACCCGAGACCGACAGGTACTTCGCCCTGTTCGCCGACGACGCTCTCGTCGAGGACGAAGGCAAGGAGTACGTAGGCATCGACGCCGTCCGAGCCTGGCGCACCGAGGTTCCCCTCGTCCAGTACACGATCACCGACCTTGAACCGGTCGGAGACGGGTTGATCGTGACCTGCACGGTCGCCGGGGACTTTCCGGGCAGCCCCGTCGTCGGTCTGAAGTTCCACTTCGAGGAGTTCGACGAGGACCACGTGAAGATCCTCCGCATCCGCCCGTGACCAAGCGGAACGGATCAAGGTGAACCTGTACACCTGCTCGCGGACCTGGCGCCCGACCAGTGCCGCAGGCCCGGAACGGGCTGGATCCACCCGGCTGCGTCAGAGTCGGACGAGATCGAGGGTGGGAAGCGAGCCGCCCGGGAACTGCTGGAGCGCACCTCCGGTGGCGAGTCCGCCGAGATCTATCACCGCGAACCCGGCGGATTCGAGGAGCCGGCTCACGGCCGCCCTGGCTTCCGGTGCGTCACCAGAGACGAACTGGACGCGCCTGCCGCCGTCGAGATGTGGCCTGCCGTGTAGGTCCGCGGGGACGAAGTCAGGAGCCAGCAAAGGGTTGTTCGTGTCGATGACGATCCGGTCGTTCCATGGTTCCAGCCCGGCGACCGCCTTGAGGATGGACCGCCAAGGGACAGAGAGCAGGACGATGCCAGCGAGGAGAGGGAATCCGGCCCCCTGCTGTTGCTGAAGACGACCTCGTGCCCACCGCGGAGGACGGCGGTGGCAGAAGCTTGGGCGATGGCGCCCGCGCCAATCAGGCCGATGCGCATATGACTTCCACCTTCTTCGAGTGATGCTGACTCCCGCGCCTGCCGAGCCCTCGGCGACGGGCAAGGGCATCAGGCCATGAAGCCCCCGTCGGCGCGCAGGGACGCGCCCGTCACGAATGTCGCGTCCGGGCCGACGAGGAAGGAGACCGCCCCCGCGATCTCCTCGGGCCGTCCGAAGCGGCCCAAGGCGTTCATCGATCGCTGGACGTCTGCGAACGGCCCGACGTCCGGATTCATGTCGGTGGCCACGGAGCTGATCTGCACCGCGTTGCCCGCACGTCGGCGTCCTCCGCGTCGATGGGTCCGGTCACGAACGCGGCGGCGTTGTTGACGAGGATGTCGAGCCGACCGAACGAGTCCATGACCAAGTCGACGAGGTGCGCGGCCTGTTCCTGACCGGACTGGTCCGAGACGAAGGCCGCGCCGCGTACTCCGGACTCCTCGATGGCCTTCACCACCTCCTGGGCCTTCTCGGCGGACGACTGGTAGCTGATGGCGACGTCGGCGCCTTCGCGGGCCAGCCGGACGGCCGTGGCCGCGCCGAGGCCGCGGGATCCGCCTCTGATCAGTGCGACCTTGCCGGCCAATGCCTTCTCGGTCATCAGTACTCCAGTCCCGGCCGTGCAGCGGGCCCGCTGTCGAGTTGCGTGGGTTCCGGCTGCGGCGCGGGGTGCCCTCGTGCTTCCCGGCTGATTATTGAGTACATGCTCAAGAAATGGAACCGTCCTGCGGTTCATGCCTCCCAGGGCAGGTGTCGCATGGCCAGATCGACAAGGCCGAGCAGTGTTTCGCGGTCGGCGCCGGAGGCTGCCTCGACGGCGATGCCTTCCTGGAGGGCGGTGACGTACCGTGCGGCGACGCGGGGATCGACGTCGGCGGTGAGTTCTCCCGCCTGCTGGGCCTGGGTCAGTCGCTCGGCGAGCATGACCTGGGCGGCCTTGCGTCGGTCGCACAGGTCCAGTGCGACGTCGCGGGACGCGTCACTGGTCGCGAGTGCGCCCTGTACCAGAAGGCACCCGGCCGGGGTCGTCTCTCCTGTGGTGCTTTGCGCGGCTCCGGTGAGCCAGCGGCGGATGACCTCCCGGATGTTGTCCGCCTCGACGCCCTGGGGGCCGTACGAGAAGACGGTGGCCACGTAACGGTCGGCGACCTGTTTGAACAGTCCGGCCTTCGAGCCGAAGGCGGCGTAGATGCTGCCGGGCTTGAGTCCGGTCGCCGCGGTGAGGTCGGCCATCGTCGCGCCTTCGTAGCCCTTGGCCCAGAAGACGTTCAGCGCCGCCTGCAGGACCTGGTCGGCGTCGAACTCGCGGGGGCGTCCCCTTGCCATGGCTCACCTCCGATTTGTGAAGTGTTCACTCAATATAGCCCTGCGAGGCGGGCGCCCGGCCTGTGTGATTGGCTACGACTCCTCCCTGCGGATTGGTCCGTGCGGGCCCGCAAGCCCGCGCATACGGTTCGAGTCATGATCGCCGCATTCCCCGCCCCCATGAGGCTGGTTCAGGGCGGCGACGGTGGCCCGTGCCGCATCGGACACGTGCCCGAACGACGTGACCGAGCGGTCCGCGTCCAGGTACGCCGACAGGCGTGCGCCGGGATCGCCCGTCAGGGCCGCGGCGACGGCACCGCCCGGGGCGTTCCACGTGCCGGGGCCGTACAGGATGCCGTACCGCAGGGCCACGGCGGTCTCCAGTTCCGCCGCGGTCTCCTCCAGCGCCCGAATGCCGTCGACCCTGCACGCGTTCCCTGGGGGCTCGGGCGTCACTTCAACCGTTCACCCGGCTGCGTACCACCTCGACGAGGAAACCTGAGGCTTCGCTGGACACGAGGCATCGCCGGCAAGTGGGAACACGACCACTTCGAGTTCGTACCCGCCGCCCCGGCCTCCGTGCTCGGCTTCATCGCCGACCGATCGGCGGAGAACTGGCCCCCGTGTGCGCCGGCCCTTTCTTCTGTCTCGCCCTACCGGGTGATCAGAGGCGGACCGTCGCGGTGAGGCGTCGCAGCGCGGCGTAGCCGGGTGGGCCCCAGCTGCGCTTGCCACCCGGACGGCCGTGGACGCCGGCGTCTCCGATGAAGATGCAGGCGAGGGCTTTCAGCACAGCCCAGCCACGAGCACGGCGACGGGTCGCCGGGTCCGCGGCCGGCTCGAATCCCTGGTCTGCAGGAACCGCGCGGTCGGGCCGGCCACCACGAAGCTCGCGCACAGGACCAGCGGCGCGTCCGCGACGGCCAGCGCGCCCACGGTTCCTGCCGTCGTCTTCTGCACCAGCGTGCGACCGGCGAAATCGCATGACCTGAGCAAGGCAGGTGAGTTCACCGCGTCGAAGCCCGCCGCCGGAGCCCCGTCCTTCAGAGCCAGCCAACCCGAGTGGCTCGCCTTCAAGGCCAGTGCCTCACTCTCGGTCGAGGCCAGGACGACCCTCTCGACTCCACGTGAGAAGGCCCAGGCAGCCACAGTGAAGGCGCGCATGACGTCGATGACGACTGCGACACGCGGAACGCCGGTCAACTCCGGGATGCCGACGAAGTGATGGTCCACCGCACCAGTGTGACGGCGCGGACCATCCGAAGGGCACGTTTGGCCCGGCCCAGCATGGGCTGCTGCCCGCTGTCGAGACGCGCCGCTGCGTCTACCGACCGCTGAGGAGACGTAGGCGCTCGTGGCTGGGCGAGTCCGGGTCGGCGTAGTAGACGATGATCAGCTGGCGGGCCTGTGGGCGCAGCATCTTCTCGTAGCGCATCTCCAGTTCGCCGACGAGTAGGTGCTGGAGGCGGGTGCGCCCCGTGTCACGGCGGCGCACGTCGCGACGGGCCCACAGCATGTGTGGCGGTACCTCGCCCGTCGCTACCAGATCAGACACCAGTAGGGCCCGGCCTGCCCGGTACCCACCGAGGTGAGGCCTCTTGGGAGCAGCGCCGGATCCGGTTGGCCGACGGCTGCCAGCGAGCAGGCGGGGTCACCGACGACCCCGGCGGCAGCCATCCGCCGAGCAGCGGCTGTTGCCGTCGTGCTCGTGTACCACCGTGTCGGCGACGGCGACGGCGCGACCGTGGAGGGCGGCGACGTGGGCGTGGGCGCGATCGTCGATGAAGATGAAGACGAAGATGGAGACGGATACGGCGTGGGTGTGGGGGACGGCGCGGGTGCCGATGAAGTCGGCGTCGGCGTGGGCGGCGGCGAGGGAGGCTTCGGTGCCGTCGTCGACGGCTTCGGTGTCGAGGGCCGCGTCAGGCTCGGCTCGGGCGTCGGTACGGGCGACGGGACGGCTGTCGTGCGTTGGGGCGTCGGCGGGGGCTGGTAGCTCGGCGTTGCCGGTCGGTGGGGACCGGCCGTCGCCGTCGGCGTGGACTCCGGTGTGTGTGTCGGCGTCGACGGTGCCGCGCTCGGCGTCTGCGATGTGGGCGTCCAGGACGGTAGTGGGTGCAACGTGGGCAGGGACAGGTCGCCCGAGGCAGACGGCCGCGGGCGGGGCGTGCCGCCGTCCGGCGCCACCAGCGCCCAGACGCCGATGCCACCGAGGACGAGCACAGCGGCACCGCCTGCGATCCACGGGGCCCGCCGGGGTGGGCGTCGGTGCCGGTTCATGTTTCTCACTGTCCGAAGGTCGCGGCGATGCCGCCACTCGGGTGACCGTTTCCGCCGGTCAGGGAGCCGGTGGCCGGGCCAGGAAACGGCCTGGTGGTGAGCAGTGACAAAAGTACGGAAAGAGGAACACGCGCACAGCGGGGCTGTGAACCGGCAGTCCGCCGACCGCGCGCTCGAAGTGGGTGACGGGCGGCTGACCTATGTCGTGGACGGTGCGATGGCAATGTTGCCGTCGGCCTTCTTCCCGGGCTTCCCGGAGGACCACGGGGACGCTCATCCGGAGGCTCGACGCACAGGGTCGTGTGGCCATGTCGGCGGGGGGTCTGTTGGCCGAACGGGACGGCCGGCTCCCGAGTGGCCCTCGCGGCACGACACGCACCGACGTCACATGATCACCGCGCGTGAGTGCCTCGCCGCGAAACTCGCGGAGCCGCGAACGTGGGCTTCGCGTCTCACTTCGGCGACCAGGCGTTCGGTCGCCTGACCGGCACCGACCGGTTGCCGGTCCCGGCTCCCGCGTCGCTTCCCGCACGGAGGACCGCCTGACGGTGCCGCGCTCGCAGTGCCTGACCTCAACGTGCCGCGCGTGCTCCGCGCGGTTTCCACCACCTGGGAATCTTGTCCCGATTGCCGACCCCGACCGCTGGTCTGCCTGACCTGGGCGTTCCTGGCGACTGCGGGGTCGGAGGGAGCGGCGTGACGGGGGCTTCAGTGATCGGCCGGGGGCCGGGGCAGGTCCAGCGGGTTGTCGGCCATCCTGGTCTGGAGTCCTGACCGCACGGCCCCGGCTGCGGAGCTGTCGGTCTTGCGCCTCGCCTGCTCCTGGAAGCACGTCAGGAATTCCGCCGCGAGACCGAGTCGAGGGTAGCGCCCGAGTACTTCGGCCATGAATTCGGGGGCGAAGTCGTCCGCGTCCCTGCCGACGATCTCGAGAGCTGTCGCCCGGCACAGTACGTGCCCTTCGGGATCCATGGAGACATCGACCTCGGGCCACATGTGGCGGACGATGACCTCTGCCAGCCGTTCTCGGCGTTCCGCCGGCCACCCGGCGCCGGCGGTGAACACCCGCGCCACGTGGCCGCCGGCCACCTCGAACGACACGGTGTGGCTGTCGAACTCGGCCACCAGCCCCATGTCATGAAACATGGCGGCTACGTAGAGGAGTTCGGAGTCGACATCGATTCCTTGCGCCCTGGCACGGGCGGCTGCCCACACATAGGCCCGGACGGAGTGGTTCAGCAGCGCGGGGGAGTGGTATGCGGACGCCAGCTCCAAGGCAGCGGCCGAGGCCGCGGTGTCCGGGACCACCAAATCGCCGAGGGTGATGCCGGACGTCGCCAGATGCGCACTGCTGTTCGGTGGCTTCACGGGCATGGCATGTTTTCCTTCTGCTGAACGGAACGCGGGGCCCTGGGTGGCCATGCGGTCAGACCGGACTCGCCGCGTGGCAAGGCGAAGCGGAAGAGGCCGGCAGTGGTGGTCACATCTCGACCCTAGCCCCGTGGTGGCCCAGCTGCCTGGGCCACTACAAGGAGAAGGTCTTGGGCCGTTCAGCAGTGGCGGAGTTCGCGGACGCCACCTCTCGGTGCGGAGCGCACCGAACGCCGACGGTCCGGCATGAGACGATCGACTCCTTGGCCCGGGAGCCCTGTCAGGATCAGTCCGCGTGGCCACAGGCTGAGCGGCTCGGTCACAGACGATGGACGACATCGCGCTGCGGCACCTGGGGGGCAAGGGCAATGGGGTACGGCGGGACACGGGAAGGGCGCCGGGAGCGCACGCGTGCTGAACGGCTGACCGAAGGACTGACCGTCGCCGTGGCGTCGGTCCTCTCGGTCGGCCTGCTGGCCGGACCGGCGGTCGTCTTCGGTTCGACCGCCCGGCACCTGGTCACCGACACCGGCACCACCCTCTTCGGCCGGCTCTCGGCGCCGGTGGTCTTTCTCGTCCTCATGGCGCTGCCGCTCGTCCTGGCCCATGTGGTGTTCCGCTCGGGCTGGCGCAAAGGCAGGGAGCCGCTGACGGCGGCGGTTTCGGGGGCACTGACGCTGCTCGGCGCGTCTGTCGTGCCGCTCGCCGCTCTCTGCCTGATTTTCCTGTACGCGGATTGACGACGACCGTCAGGCACCCTGTTCGAGGCCTTCTTCGGCAGAGCACATCAGCGGCTCCGCTTGCGGAGCACCATCGGTCACCTTCTCGCACCGCGCCGCAAGGAACTACCGTCGCGAGCATGGTCGATCCCGATTCCCTCCGCGCCACCAGCGAGGCCTACGACGCTGTTGCCCCCACCTATGCGCAGCTGTTCCGCCACACACTGCGCGACAGTCCCCTGGACCGCGCGATCTTGGGTGTCTTCGCCGAGGCCGTGCGGGAGAGCGGTGACGGCCAGGTCGCGGACCTGGGGTGCGGGCCTGGCCATGTGACCGCCCATCTCGACGGGTTGGGGCTGGCGGCGTTCGGTGTCGATGCCTCTGCTGCGATGATCGAGCTGGCTCGCCAGGCCCATCCGGACCTGAGGTTCGCCGTGGGCTCGATGGCCGCTTTGGACATCGCTGACGGGGCGCTGGACGGCGTACTCTCACGGTGGTCCATCATCCACATTCCGCCCCAGGAACTGCCCGTCGTCCTGGCTGAGTTCCATCGTGTGCTTGCACCTGGCGGTCACCTCCTGGTCGGCTTCTCGGCAACCGACGATCCGTCTCACCCGACGCAGGTCTTCGATCACACGGTCGCGCCGGCCTATCGGTGGTCGCCTGATCACCTCGCCGCGTTGCTGCGCGGGTCCGGACTGGCGGAGGTGGCCCGGACGGTTCGCGAGCCCCAGCCCACCGACAGACGGCAGTTCCGGGAGATTCACCTGCTCGCCCGCAAAGCCTCGACAGAGGCAGCCTGACCGATCGAAAACAGGTCCCGAGGCAGTGCGCGGCCTGTCGCCCTCGCCTGTCGTACCAGCCGGGCGAGGCACTGAAATCAGCTCGCCACTGCTCGCCTCGCCCGGTACGGTCGCGCGAGTGTCCTCACCGCCAGGAGCCCCAGCGATCTGCCCGCGGGCACCCCGGCAGTTCCCACCCCCAAATGAGGTTTCGTCAACAACCTGTCGTTTCAGTGAACTCGTGCTCGGTTGCGATCGAGCTCCACGGAGTCCAGGACCTCGATCGGGCCGCGCGAAGGTTTCGGCGGCCCGCAGCCGACGATCATCCTCAGCCGCAGAGACGAGCCGGAGCCCGGGAAGTCCCGGCTGCACATCGACGTCAACGCCACCGACCGCGATGAGGACGCCGAGCTCGAACGCCTGCTGAAGCTCGGTGCCCGCCCGGCCGACATCGGCCAGACCGGGCAGGCGGTCCGACCTGGCAGGCGGTCCGACCTGATTGATCCGGGATGTGGGCGCGGGCCGCCGGCACGCCGTCGAACGCGGCACCTAGCGGCTCGGACGTCCTCACACCGTCGCCACCACTCGGGACGACAAGCTCGCCGTCCGCCACGAGGCCACCCTCCACATCCCCGGCATCAACGACTCCACCGCCGCCGGCATCCGAGTCCCCGGCCACCGATTCGTCGTCCGCCGATTCGTCGTCCGCCGCGTCGCACGACGACGACACCTGCGAGATGACAACCTCCGGAGGGCATGCCCCGCACCGGCCGGGATTCGCCGTACCGACCCCACGCGCCACGCCTCCTTCCGGAAGGTGGCGACCGGTGCCTTGTCAGCGTGCCGATCGCGGATATATAACGTTGTAAAGATCACCCACAGGGACTCGGCGCACGGCTCACGGTGACGACACGGCACCCGCCCCGACCACCCGAGTCGGGGCCACTTCGAAGGGAATGCCGTGCGGGTCAGCCTCAAGGACGTCGCCGCGCACGCTGGGGTCTCCATCAAGACCGTCTCCAACGTGGTGAACAACTACCAGCACGTCACACCGGCCATGCGCGAACGCGTCCAGCGGTCCATCGACGCTCTCGGCTATCAGCCCAATCTGACGGCCCGGCACCTCCGCAAGGGTCGCACGGGCATCATCGCGCTCGCCCTGCCCGAACTGGGCAACCCGTACTTCGCCGAACTGACCGCCGCCGTCATCAACGCCGCCGCCGCGCACGACTACATCGTGCTGCTGGACCACACCGGGGGCCGTCGCGAGCAGGAGGTGCTGGTCAGTCAGGGCTTTCGGGCCCGCGTCATCGACGGGCTCATCCTCAGCCCCATCGAGCTGGAGACCGACGACCTTCGCGACCGTACGGAGCAGGTGCCGCTGGTGCTGCTCGGCGAGCGGGAGTACGACCTGCCCTACGACCACATCGCCATCGACAACGTCGCGGCGGCCCGCGCCGCCGTCCGGCATCTGGTCGGGCTCGGGCGCCGGGAGGTGGCCTTCATCGGCGCCCGGCGCGGGCGCAGCGAGCCGGCCCAACTGCGTGTGCGCGGCTGGCGTGAGGAGCTGACCGCGGCCGGACTCCCCGCCGATGACGGGCTCGTGGCCGAGACCGTGGGCTGGGGGCACGCGGACGGGGCCGCGGCCATGACCCGCATCCTGGACAGCGGGCGCCGCCCCGACGCGGTGTTCGCCTAC
Organism: Streptomyces sp. NPDC086077; assembly: GCF_040686175.1. Classification (NCBI taxonomy): domain Bacteria; kingdom Bacillati; phylum Actinomycetota; class Actinomycetes; order Kitasatosporales; family Streptomycetaceae; genus Streptomyces; species Streptomyces sp. NPDC086077. The sequence goes on from NZ_JBFBJT010000006.1 coordinate 33,786, forward strand.
AACGACCCGATGGCCATCGGTGCCATGCGGGCGCTGCACGAGCGAGGGCTGCGGATTCCCGGGGACATCGCCGTCGTCGGCTTCGACGACGTCGTCGAAGGACGTTTCGGCGCGGTGACCCTCACCTCCGTGTCGCCCGACAAGGAAGCCATCGGCAGGCTCGCCGTCGAGTCGGTGCTCGCCCGGCTCAACGGCGCGACTCCCGAACCCCGGCGGATCTGGGCCGACTACAGCCTGGTGGAGCGGGAGAGCACCGTGGGGCGTCGCTAGGGCGGCCGCCCCTGCGGCGGGTTCCGCTTTCCCGCAGTCCAAGTGCCCCCGTGCAGAGGGGGTTTACAGCATCCTTCCAACGATGTAAAAACCTCTTTGCGGCGGACCTGCCAACAATTTCCGCCAGAGGGAGAGCAGTGTTCGCGCACTGTGCCGCACCTCCCTAGTTCCCTTTCAGCGTCGCCCGGATCGGGGTCACCATGCAGCGCACAACTCACCGTCCTCGCCTCCTCGCCCGACCCACGGTCGTGGCCCTGGCCGCCGCGGTGGCCCTGACCGCCAGCGCATGCGCCAAGTCGGAGGACGACGCGTCGAAGGACACCAAGTCCCCGCCCGCCGCCGGCGCCGAGCAGAAGGTCGCCACGCCCAAGCCGGGGAGCAAGACCTGCACCGTCGACGCCTACGGCGGCGAGAAGCTGGACCTGAAGGGCGCGACCGTCGGCTTCTCGCAGTCGGAGAAGGAGGCCAACCCGTTCCGCATCGCCGAGACCCAGTCCATCAAGGACGAGGCCGAGAAGCGGGGCGTCAAGCTGCTGACGGCCAACGCCCAGTCGCAGTTCTCCAAGCAGATCAGCGACGTCCAGGACCTGCTCGCCAAGGGCGCCGACCTGCTGGTCATAGCCCCGCTCAACTCCGACGGCTGGGACCCGGTGCTGCAGGCGGCGGCCGCCAAGAAGGTCCCGATCGTCACGATCGACCGCAAGATCAACGCCACTGCCTGCAAGGACTACGTCTCCTTCATCGCCTCGGACTTCGTCGAGCAGGGCCGGCGCGCCGCCGACCAGATGATCGAGGCCACGGGCGGCAAGGGAGAGGTCGCGATCCTGCTCGGTTCGGCCGGCAACAACGTCACCACCGAGCGCACCAAGGGCTTCAAGGACCGGATCGCCGAGAAGGCACCCGACCTCGAGGTGGTGTTCGAGCAGACCGGTGACTTCGCCCGGGAGAAGGGCCAGCAGGTCACCGAGCAGCTCATCCAGTCCAAGCCCGGCATCAAGGGCATCTACGCCGAGAACGACGAGATGGGCCTGGGCGCGGTGGCCGCGCTCAAGGGTGCCGGGAAGAAGCCGGGCGCCGTCAAGATCGTCACGGTGGACGGCACCCGCAACGCCGTCCAGGGCATCGTCGACGGCTGGATCAGCGGCGTCATCGAGTCCAACCCGCGCTTCGGCCCGCTGGCGTTCCAGACGCTGGACACCTTCACCAAGGGCGAGGAAGTCGCGCAGGACATCGTCATCGAGGACGGCGCCTACACCGAGGACAACGCGAAGACGGACATCGGCAAGGCCTACTGAACCTGCACGGGGCCCGGACCCGCTGCCCGGGCCCCCACCGTCCTTCCTCGATCACTTCTTCCTGGAGGCACAGGTGGCGGCACCACCCGCCGAAGTCCTCGCCGTCCGCGGCCTGAGCAAGACCTTCCCCGGCGTCCGGGCCCTGGACGACGTGGACCTCACCCTGCACGCGGGTGAGGTGCACGCCCTCATCGGCGAGAACGGCGCCGGAAAGTCCACCCTCATCAAGCTCCTGACCGGCGTGTACCGGCCCGACGCCGGAGAGATCACCTTCCAGGGCCGCGAGGTCTCCTTCGCCACCCCCCTGGAGGCGCAGAAGGCGGGGATCTCGACGATCTACCAAGAGGTCAATCTGATCCCGCTGCTCAGCGTCGCCCGCAACCTCTTCCTGGGCCGGGAGCCACGCAACCGCCTCGGCGTGCTGGACGTCGCCCGCATGAACCGCGAGGCCGAGCAGGCTTTGCGCACCTACGGCGTCCGGGTGGACGTCCGCAGGCCGCTGCGCACCCTCGGCGTCGGTGCCCAGCAGATGGTGGCACTGGCCCGTGCCGTGGCCACCGACGCGCGGATCGTCGTCATGGACGAACCGACCTCCTCCCTCGAACCGCGTGAGGTGGAGACCCTGTTCTCGGTGATCCGGCGCCTGCGCGACGCGGGCATCGCGGTCGTCTACGTCAGCCACCGCCTGGACGAGCTGTACGCCGTCTGCAGCACCGTCACCGTGCTGCGCGACGGCCGTCGCGTCCACCACGGCCGGCTGGCCGACCTCGACCGGCTCACCCTGGTGTCGACCATGCTCGGCCGGGACATGGGGGAGGTCCGCGAGGAGGGCCTGACGAAGTTCACCGGCGACCACGGCGCGACCGGCGCACAACCGGTGCTCCAAGCGGAGGAACTGACGGTCCCGCACCAGCTGCACGGCGTCTCCCTCAGCATCCGGCCCGGCGAGGTCGTCGGACTGGGCGGCCTGCTCGGCTCCGGACGTACCGAGACGGCGAAGGCCATCTCCGGCGCCCTGCCGCTGCGTTCGGGCCGCGTGACCGTGGCCGGTGTCCCGCTGCGCGGCGGTTCCACGCCGGCCGCGATCCGGGCGGGCGTGAGCCTGCTCCCCGAGGACCGCAAGAGCGAGGGCATCGTCCCCGGCCTGTCGGTCCGCGAGAACATCGCACTCGCCGTCCTGCCCCGCCTGTCCCGCTTCGGCCTGGTCTCCGAGGCCCGCGTCGACGGCATCGTGGACACCTTCATGAAGCGACTGCGCATCAAGGCGTCCTCGCCGCAGCAGAAGGTAGGCGAACTGTCCGGCGGCAACCAGCAGAAGGTGCTGCTCGCCCGCTGGCTGGCGATGAACCCCAAGGTGCTGCTCCTGGACGAGCCCACCCGCGGCATCGACGTCGGCGCCAAGGCAGAGGTGCAGAAACTCGTCGACGAACTCGCCGCCGACGGCCTGGGCGTCCTGCTCATCTCCTCCGACCTGGAGGAACTGATCGAAGGGTCCGACCGCGTGGTCGTACTGAAGGACGGTGCCGTCGTCGGCGAGCTGACCGGCGACGACGTCACCGAGGACAAGCTGATGCGGACCATCGCCGGGGAAGCCCCCGCGCCCGACCTGACCGAGGAGGCGGCGATCGATGGCTGAGGCCGCCCTGCGCACCGCTCCCTTGGACAAGACGCGCGTGCTGCGGTGGCTGCAGACCTACGGCGTCTACGCCGGGGTGGCGGTCCTGCTCGTCGTCAACATCGTCATCACCCCGCACTTCCTGTCCGCGGAGAACTTCCGCACCCAGGCCGTGCAGGTCGCGCCGGTCATCATCGTCGCGCTCGGCATGGCGCTGGTCATCGGAACCGAGGGCGTCGACCTGTCGGTCGGTGCCGTGATGGCGCTGGCGGCCTCCGTCACCGCGCTCTACCTCGGCTACGGCCTGCTGCCCGCGCTGCTGGTGGTGGCGGTGTTCGCGGCCGGTGTCGGCCTGGCCAACGGCGCACTGGTCGCGTTCGTCGGGGTGCAGCCGATCGTCGCGACCCTGGCGCTGATGGTCGGCGGCCGGGGCCTCGCACTGGTCCTGCTGCCGCAACTTGAGGACCTGCGCAACCCCGCACTGGCCTCCCTCGGCTCCGGCGACCTCCTCGGCATCCCGTACCTGATCCTGATCGCCGCCGCCCTGGCGCTGCTGCTGGCCTTCGTGGTCCGCCGCACGACCTTCGGCCGCCAACTGCTCGCGATCGGCGACAGCCGCCCCGCGGCGCAGCTCGCCGGACTGCCCGTACGCCGCGTACTGATCATCGTGTACGTCGTCTGCGCCCTGCTCGCCGCCGTCGCCGGAGTACTCGCCACCGCCCGCCTCCAGGCGAGCGACCCGACCTCCCTCGGCAATCTGATGGAGCTCTCCGCCATCACCGCGGTCGTCGTCGGCGGCACCCCGCTGACCGGCGGCCGGGTCAACATCGCCGGCACCGTGGCGGGGGCCGTCCTGATCCAGTTGCTCACAGCCACCCTCATCAAGCACGATCTGCCGCCCTCCTGGACCCAGATCGCCCAGGCCATAGTGATCGTCGCCGCCGTGTACGCGGCACGGGGACGGGGGAAGCGATGACCGCCACGAGGACGGACGCACCCGTGACCACCGCGAGCAAGCAGCCCTCGGAGGAGACCGAACCGGTCGGCTCCGCCCGCTCCGAGCGTCTGAGCGCCCTGATCCAGCAGCACGGCGCGCTGGCCGTGCTGGTGCTCGTCTGCCTGGTGGCGTCGTTCAGTTTCGACTCCTTCGCCACCGGCGACAACGTCGGCAACATGGCGACCAGTTCGGCGTTCCTCGCGATCGTCGCCCTCGGCATGACTTTCGTGATCATCACCGGCGGCATCGACCTGTCGGTCGGCTCCCTGTTCGCGCTCGGCGGGGTCCTGGCCTCCTGGGGGTCGCGCCACGGCACCCTGGTGGCGCTGCTGCTGCCGCTCGCGGTGTGCGGACTGATCGGGGTCGTCAACGGGCTGCTCGTGGCCCGTTCCCGACTGGCCCCCTTCATCGTCACGCTGGCCGCCATGCTCGGCGCACGCGGCCTGATGCTCGCCATCACGGACGAGGGCGCGGACACCTTCCTGATCGGCAAGGGCTCGTTCCTCGCCGAACTGGGTCAGGGCAGCACCCTCGGCCTCGGCAACCCGGTGTGGATCACGCTGGGCCTGTTCGCCGCCGGAGCGGTGGTACTGCGCCGCACCCGTTTCGGACAGCACGTCTACGCGGTCGGTGGCAACGAGGACGCGGCGGCCCTGATGGGCGCCCCGGTCGCCAGGACCAAGATCCTCGTCTACACCCTCTCCGGACTGCTGGCCGGGCTGGCCGGAGCACTCAACGCCGCCTGGCTCGCCTCCGGCGTGACCATCCTCGGCAACGGCATGGAACTGGAGGCCATCTCCGCCGTCGTCATCGGCGGCACCCTGCTCACCGGCGGCCTCGGCTACGTCAGCGGCTCGCTGGTCGGCGTCCTGCTGCTCAAGGTCATCCAGAACGTCATCAACCAGATCGGCTCCCTCGACTCCTCCTACCAGCAGGTCGTCAGCGGCGCCTTCCTGGCGGTGGTCGTCGTCGCCCAGACCTGGCTGGGCCGCAGACGGCAACTGATGTGAAAGCCCCGGACGCGGCAGCCGCGCGATGCGCGATCCCGGCCGCCGCGTCCGGATCCAGGCGGCCGGTACCCCCGTGCCCGGCCGCCTTCCGCACACGCACGTCTCCGCACCCCCACTAGTGAAGGAGTCACGATGCGTCCCATGTCATCCGCACTGCGCCGACCGGGTGCCTGGCTCAGACGGCGGGCGCGGTGGGCCACCACCGCGCTGGCCGCGCTGACCCTCGTCGGCGGTACGGCCCTCACCGCCACCGGGACCGCCGCGGCCGCGCCCCAGGCGTGGACCCCCAAACCGGCTCCGATGACCACCCCCTGGACCAACCAGGTCCCCACCACCAACCCACTCCCGGAATACCCGCGCCCCCAGCTCACCCGCCCCGACTGGGCCAACCTCAACGGCATCTGGGACTTCGCCGTCACCCCGGCGGACGCCGCCCAGCCCACGTCCTTCACCGAGCAGATCCGCGTCCCGTTCGTCGCCGAGTCCGCCCTGTCCGGCATCCAGCGCAGGATCACCCAGAACGACAAGCTCTGGTACAAGCGCACCTTCACGGTCCCGGCAGGCTGGAACGGCCGCCGCGTCCAGCTCAACTTCGGTGCCAGTGACTGGCGTACCACGGTGTGGGTCAACGGCCGCCAGGCGGGCGCCCAGCACAACGGCGGCTTCGACGCCTTCTCCTACGACATCACCGACCTCCTGAACGGCGGCACCAACACGCTCGTCGTCTCCGTGTGGGACCCCACCGAGACCGGTGGCCAGGCCGTCGGCAAGCAGCGGATCCGCGACGTCGCCCCGCATCCCGGCGGCGGCATCTTCTACACGGCGGCGTCCGGCATCTGGCAGACGGTGTGGCTCGAACCCACGGCGCCCGCGCACATCGCGCGCCTCGACATGGTCCCGGACCTGGCGAACAACCGCCTCAAGGTCACCGTCCGCGGTGCCGGCACGAGCGGCCATCAGGCCCGCGTCACCGTCTCCACCGGCGGCACGACGGTCGGTACGGCCACCGGCGCGGTGGGCACCGAGTTCACCGTCCCGGTCCCCAGCCCACGCCTGTGGACGCCCGACGACCCGTTCCTCTACGACGTGCGCGCCGACCTGCTCTCGGGCGGCACGACCGTCGACACCGTCGGCAGCTACACCGGCATGCGCTCCGTAGGCCTCGCCCGCGTCGACGGCCTGCTGCGACCCGTCCTCAACGGGCAGTTCCTCTTCCAGACCGGCACCCTGGACCAGGGGTACTGGCCGGACGGCATCTACACCGCGCCCACGGACGCGGCCCTCCGCCACGACCTCCAGAAGCACAAGGACCTGGGATTCAACATGGTCCGCAAGCACATCAAGGTGGAGCCGCAGAGGTGGTTCTACTGGGCCGACCGGCTCGGCCTGCTGGTCTGGCAGGACATGCCCTCGATGGACCTGCGCACCCCCGACGCCGCCGCCCGCACCCAGTGGGAGGCCGAGTACGACCGCGTCATCGACCAGCACCGCAGCTCACCCTCACTGATCATGTGGGTCAACCAGAACGAGGGCTGGGGCCAGTACGACCAGGCCCGCATCGCGGGCGAGGTGAAGGCGTACGACCCCTCCCGGCTGGTGAACAACATGAGCGGCGTCAACTGCTGCGGTGCCGTCGACGGCGGCAACGGCGACGTCGTCGACCACCATGTCTACGTCGGGCCGGGCACCACCGTGCCCAGCGCCACGCGGGCCGCCGTCCTCGGGGAGTTCGGCGGCCTCGGCTTCGAGGTCGCCGGTCACGAGTGGTATCCCGGCGGCGGCTTCAGCTACGAGGACCAGCCGAGCCTGGCCCACCTGAACAACCGTCTGGTCGGCCTGCTGGACGCGATCCGCGAGGTACGCATGCCGCGCGGCCTGTCCGCTTCGGTCTACACCGAGATCACCGACGTCGAGAACGAGGCCAACGGACTGCTCACCTACGACCGTCAGGTGGTCAAGGTCGACGAGGCCAGGGTCAGGGCCGCCAACCGCGCGCTCATCGACGCCTCCCGGGGACCGACGGCTCCCCTCACCCTGCCCACGGGCCAGTACCGTTCGCTGCGTGTGACCACACCCGGCCACACCGACCGCTATGTACGGCACAAGGACGGCGCGGCCTTCACGGACGTCGTCGGCAGCGGCAGCGACGCCCTGCTGAAGAACGACGCCACCTGGAAGATCGTGACAGGGCTCGCCAACAGCTCCTGCTACAGCTTCGAGTCGCGCAACTACCCCGGCGAGTACCTGCGTCACCGCGAGTACCGCGTCCACAAGGAGGCGGGCAGCGGCGAGCTCTTCCGGGCCGACGCCACCTTCTGCCCGGTCCGGGGCGCGAACGGGGGAGTGCGGCTGTCGGCGTACAACTTCCCGGAACAGTACCTGCGTCACTACGACTCCCAGTTGTGGCTCGCCACCCCGGGCGGCACGCACACCTGGGACAGCCCCGCACTCTTCACGGAAGACACCACGTGGACCGTGGAGGCCCCGTGGGCGCCGTGATCCGGGCGTAACGCACGGAACCGAGCGGGCGGCGGCGCGTCACAGGACGCGCCGCCGCTTCGGCTCGACCCCGACCCCCCTCTTCGGCCTCACGCCATCCTGGAGCCCCCCATGACTGTCCGAACGGCAGGCCTCCTGTCCAAGTCCTGCGCCGTGCTGCTGGCCGGCGGCCTCCTCGCGACACTGTCGCTCTCCACGGCCGCCGCCGCTCCCGAGTACACGACGGCGGAGTCCGGCAATCCCTTCGTCGACGGCTGGTACGCCGACCCCGACACCGTCGTCCACGACGGTCGGTACTGGATCTACCCCACCACCTCGAAGAGTTACGCCGAGCAGACCTACCTGGACGCCTTCTCCTCGACCGACCTCGTCCACTGGACCAAGCACGCGAACGTCCTGTCCACGGCGGACATCTCCTGGGCCGAGTACGCCCTCTGGGCACCCGCACCGGTCGAGCGCGACGGCAGGTACTACCTCTACTTCGCCGCCAACGACATACAGAACGACTCCCAGCCCGGCGGCATCGGCGTCGCCGTCGCCGACCGCCCCGAAGGTCCCTACAAGGACGCCCTCGGCAAACCGCTCGTCTCCCGGTTCCACAACGGCGCCCAGCCCATCGACCAGGACGTCTTCATCGACGACGACGGCCAGGCGTACATGTACTACGGCGGCTGGCACCACGCCAACGTCGTCAAGCTCAACCCCGACATGACCAGCCTGGGCACCTTCGCCGACGGCACCACCTACAAGGAGACCACCCCGGAGAACTACACCGAGGGCTCCTTCATGTTCAAACGCGGCGGCAAGTACTACTTCATGTGGTCCGAGGGAGGCTGGACCGGTCCGGACTACTCCGTCTCCTACGCCATGTCCGATTCGCCGACCGGGCCCTTCCAGAAGATCGACAAGGTGCTCGCGCAGGATCCAGCCGTCGCCCGCGGCTCCGGTCACCACTCGGTCGTCAACGTGCCCGGCACCGACATCTGGTACATCGTCTACCATCGCCGGCCGCTCAGCGAGACCGACGGCAATCACCGCCAACTCGCCTACGACCGGCTGCACTTCAATGCCGACGGCACCATCCGTCGCGTCGAGATGCGGGTGCGGGACAACTTCGCCGACGGCAACGCGCTGGGCTGGAAGACCCACGGCGGAACCTGGTCGGCCGCGGGCGGGCGCTACCGGGCCGGTCACTCCCTGGGCGGCAAGGCCCTGCTCGACACGGACTTCGCCGACTTCACCTATGACGCCGACGTGACCCCGGACGCGCGCGACGGCGACGCCGGCCTGGTCTTCCGGGTGACCGGTCCGTCGGTCGGCTGGGACAGCTACTCCGGGTACTACGCGGGCATCGGCGCGAGCGGCAAGGTCGTGCTCGGACGTGCCGACGGCGGCTGGACCCAGCTGGGGACAGGCCGGCTGGCCATCGCCCCGGGATCGACCCATCGGCTGCGCGTCACCGCCGTCGGCACCTCGATCAAGGTGTACGTCGACGACATGAGCACACCGAAGATCTCCGTCACGGACGGTACCTACCGCAGCGGCGCCACCGGGTTCCGGGTCTTCGGCACCCCCGCCTCGTTCGACAACCTCGCGGTCTCGCCGGTGCAATGACCCCGCGGAAGGGCCCCGACGGGAGTGCTTCCCGCCGGGGCCCTTTCACCGCTGCCGTGCTACGGCTTCTCGGCGGTGTGGAGCGCGCCCACCTCCTCGGCGGTCAGCGCCGTGTCGTAGGCGTGCACCTCGTCGACCGAACCGTTCCAGTAGTCGGTGTTGTTCCCCTCCCACTGGGCGCGGCCCAGCGTGAGAGCACCGGTGCTGGGGTAGGCCGCACCGCCGGTGGCGGTCGCCGCCGGCTTCCCGTCGACGTACAGCGTGATCGTGTTGTTCGTGCTGTCGCGGACGCCGACGAGGTGGTACCAGCGTCCCGTCTCCGGGGTGGTCACGAGCCGGGCGCGGTTGCCGCCCGGAGTGCTGAAGGCGAACGCGCCCTGTCCGTACTGGAGGTAGAACGGGCTGGCCTGGCGCCGGGTGTCCTGGCTGACCGCGGTGGCGTAGTTGCCGGGAAGCTCGTCCAGCCGCACCCAGGCGGACACGGAGTAGCTTCCGGTGGTGTCGAGCACCGGCCCGTCGGTCTCGGCGTACTGGCCCTGGCCGTCGAACCTCAGCGCGCTGCCGCTGACGCCGGGCGTCCAGGTGGTGCCCTCGGTGAGCGTCAGGGACCTGGCGTTCGGGCCGTCGTCCTTCGCGGTCGTCCCGGTGCCCTCGTCGAGGGCCCAGTGCCCACCGCCCTTGAGCGGCTGCCGCTCACCGGCGGCGGCACCGGCGGCGACGACCTGGCGGTTGATCTCCCGGACCCTGACCGGGTCGACCTTGATCTCCCGGCGGTCGTACGTGTACAGGCCGTTGAGCTCGTTCTCCAGGTCGGTGATCTGGGTGTAGACCGAACCGGACAGCTCGGCCCCGGCCTGGTCGAGGTAGAACTGCTCGGTGTTCTCCAGGTACTTGCGGGTCAGCGCCTCCTTGTCGGCGACGCCGCTGTAGATCACCGTCGGGGCGCCCGGCCACATGTGGCCCGGGGTGCGCAGGACGAAGCCGCCGTGCTCGCCGTCCATCGCGGCCCGGTGGTCGGGGAACGGCGGGTCCTCGTTGTTGTAGTCGTGGTGGTCGATGATGTCGCCCTTGCCCGAATCACCCTTCGAGTTGCAGCAGTTGACCCCGCTGTGGGCGTTGACGACACGGGACGGGTCGGCCTCCTTCACGGACTCGGCGATACGGCCGGTCTCCTCGCGGTCCCACTCGCCCCAGCCCTCGTTGAAGACGATCCAACTGATCACGGAGGGCGCGTTGTGATGCTCCCGCATCACCTCCCTGCCCTGGTCGACGAAGGCACGCCGCCCGGTCTCGTTCGTGATGTTCCCGGAGACGAAGTCCTGCCAGACCAGCAGGCCGAGTCGGTCCGCGTGGTAGAACCAGCGCGGAGACTCCACCTTGATGTGCTTGCGGACGGCGTTGAAGCCCAGCTGCTTGTGTGCCTCGAGGTCGAACGCGAGGGCCTCGTCGCTCGGTGCCGTGTACAGCCCGTCGGGCCAGAAGCCCTGGTCCAGCGTGGCCAGGGAGAAGATCGGCTTGCCGTTCAGCACCAGCTTCTGGAAACCGCCCACCTTCTCGATGCCTATCTCGCGCATCCCGAAGTAGCTGCCGACCTTGTCGCTCGACCTGCCGTCGGTGAGCGTGACGTCGAGGTCGTAGAGGTAGGGGTCGTCCGGGCTCCACAGGTGCTGGTCGGCCACCGGCAGCCGCAGCTGCTTGTTGGCCGGCCCGCTGACCTTGCCGACGACCCTGCCCCGCTTGTCGCGGGCGACGGCCTCGACGCGGGCGCCCGCGGACGCCTGGTCCGACTCCACCGTCACGGCGAGGCTGCCCGTGTCGATGTCCGGGGTGGTGACAACGTTATCGATGGCAGCCTCGGCCACCGGCTCCATCCACACGGTCTGCCAGATGCCCGACGACTGGGTGTAGAAGATGCCGCCGGGATTGACGGACTGCTTGCCCATCGGCTGGTTGGCGCCACCGGTGTCGGTGACAGCGACGACGACCTCCTGCGGGCCGGTGCCCTTCAGCGCGTCGGTGATGTCGGCGCTGAAGGCGTCGTAACCGCCGGTGTGTTCGGCGACCTGCGTGCCGTTGACCCATACCCGCGCCTGGTAGTCGACGGCGCCGAAGTTGAGCTTCAGCCGGTTGCTCCTGCCGTCCTTGCCCACCTTCCAGTCCTTCGGCACGTCCACCAGCTTGCGGTAGAACATGTGGTCCTCGTGCCGCTCCAGCCCGGAGAGCTGCGACTCGACCGGGAACGGCACGACGATCTTCTCGTCGAGGTTCCTGCCGAACACCGGCTGCTCGCCCGCCTCGGCGCCGCTGAACTGCCAGGGGCCGTTCAGATTCTTCCACTTGGCGCGCACCTGCTGCGGGCGCGGGTACTCCGGCAGCGGGTGCTTCTCGTCGAGCCGGTCGCCCCACTTGGTGGTGAGGCGGTGGGTGGAGGCGTTGTCGGCGTAGCGGATGACCTTCGGGACGGTTTCGCCGCCCGAGGTCAGGCCGCCCTCGCCGTCGTAGGTGACCCGCACCTGCTGGTTCTTCTGTACGGGCTCGGCGAGCGTCACGAGCAGGGAGTTGCGGTCACCAGGAGCGGCGGTGACCGACCTGAGGGGCATGGCCGTGGTGTCGACCTCGACCTTCAGGTGGTCCTTCACCGTCCGCAGATCACCGACCCGGCCCTCGAACCGGGCCCGCAGTCGGCGTCCGTCCGCGGCCACGGACATCTCCACCGGGTAGACCTCGAAGCCCTCGGGTGGGGTGAACGCGGACATCGGCACCAGTTGTTTGGGCTGGTCCGGGGTGGACCAGCGCAGGAACATGTTGGCGCCGCCGAAGTCCTGGAACATCTCCAGGCGGAAGTCGTGCTTCTCCCCGGCCGCCAGTTTGATCGGCGCGCTGGTCTGTTCCCGGTCCCAGTCCGGCTCCCAGTGGTCGATGACCGGCTCGCCGTCGATGAAGAGGCGGAAGCCGTTGTCGCCGATGGCGTAGAAGGTGTAGTCACCGGTGGCCGGCGCCTCGATCTGCCCCGTCCAGCGGGCCGTCGTGTGCTCCGTCCTGCCGTTGAGTTCCTGGAACGTGCTGGTCAGGCCGGAGAAGTTGATCTGCGGCTCGAGCAGCGTGCCACCGAGCTCGGCGAAGTCCCGTGCACCGGGCGCCGACATGCTGAAGTACTCGCCCTTCAGGCCGTGCACTTCGACGTCGGACTGTTCGGCGGCGGGGAGCGCCGACGCACGGCCGGCGGGCTCCGCGGCCGAGGCGGTGGCAGCCAGGCCGCCGGGAGGCAGCACCAGGGCCGCGGCGGTCAGCAGCGCCCAGGCTCTGACGCGTGGGCGGATGTGTTGTCTTGTCATCGAACCTTTCCTCGCACGAAGGCCCTCGACCGGGACCGGTCACAGGCGAACGCCGGTACGGGTGCGGTCAGGCGGCTCTTTCAACGTTGGAAATCCTGCGACAGCGGAATGACAACACGCCCTCGGGTGGCTGTCCAGACCTCGCGCATCACAGGCCGACGTGACGTCACGGGCGGGCGGCGTGCGGCCAGTTGGCTGCCACGCCTGCCCATGGACGTATCTCCGCAGGACCGCACCATTGACATGTTCAGCGCCGCTCAAGATGCTGGGAGCGCTGATTGCATCGATGTAAAGGCGATCTCCGCCGACCGCAACGGGAAGCGGAGGCCAACGATGGGCGGGACATGAGGCTTTCTCGTCATCTCTCCGGCGCAGCCGCCTTCGTGCTGTCCGGCGTGCTCGCCGCCGTGCTGGCGCTGACGTCCGCCGAACCCGCGCGAGCCGGGCAGACCGCTCTGCGGGCCGCTGACCCGAGCGTCCTCAGAGTCGGCGGCACCTACGTCTCGGTGCAGTCCACCGGCGCCGGCATCGCCGTGCGGCAGGCCCCGTCGACAAGTGCCCTGGCGTCGGCGCCCGCGCGGCAGGTCTGGTCGGACACCAGGAACCTCGGCGAGGTCTGGGCCCCGGAGATCGTGCGGGACGCCGGCCGCTACTACATCTACTTCACGGCCGGCCGCGGAGCCGCCCACCGGATGTACGTGATCAGCTCGGCGAGCCCGGACAGCGGGTACACCGCCGAGACGAGACTGGCCCTGCCGGACGACAAGTGGGCGATCGACGGCACCCTGTTCACCTTCAACGGACAGCGCTGGTTCGTCTGGTCGGGCTGGGCCGGTGACACCAACGTCGAGCAGAACCTCTACATCGCGCGGATGAGCGGCCCGACCACGCCGACCGGCGGGCGCCACGTCATCTCGCAGCCGCGGGAGAGCTGGGAGCGGGTGGTCGGCAACCCGTACATCAACGAGGCACCCGAGGCCATCAAGGACCCCAACGGGCAGCTCCACGTCGTGTACTCCGCCAACGGCAGCTGGAGCGACCAGTACTGCCTGGCCGACCTGCGGCTGCGGGCCGGCGGCGACCCCACGTACGTGTGGGACTGGTACAAGTCCAACGGCTGCCTGTTCGGCTCCCACCGCGCCACGATGATGGCCGGCTGGGACCCGACCCTGCACGTCAACGGCCCCGGCCACCACACCTTCGTCCTGCTCGACGGCGACATCGGCACCAGCCCGCCCGCCGGGCCGACGTTCCCGCTGATGTTCCACGCGGTGCCGAAGGGGACGCCGTACTCCTGGGAGAACCGCTACTGGTACACCGGCACGTTCTGCTGGTGGGGTGACACCACGTACAGTCGCGCCGACGTCCCGGGCCCGAACGCGGACGCCGGCTGGAGCCTGAAGTTCTTCGAGTAGGAGCAGAGCGGGGACGCCCACGTCGACCGTCGGCTGCTTCCTGACCATTCGTGCCGGGAGGCCTCGGCGTGTCCAACAGGCTCCTGACCGGTCGGTCGCTCAGGTCCTGTGAACCTTTCCGCCCCCCATCCCGACTGTCTCGGTGACACCTGGCGCGGGACAGGGGAGGTGCGGTGAGCGGCGACGGGCGACGCGACGGGCTGCTGGTGGTGCGCTGCCAGCTCGGGGAGCGGGAGGCGTTCCGCGAACTGGTGCGTGTCTGGCATGCTCCGCTCTGGCGCTACGTGCGGGGCATGGTCGGCTCTCCGCACCTCGCGGACGATCTCGCACAGGAGGCGTGGGTCGCCGTGGTCCGCGGACTGCCGCGGCTGCGGCAGCCGGAGCGGTTCGCCCCGTGGCTGTTCACCATCGCTCGGCGCACGGTCGCCGACCACCTGCGGCAGGCGTACCAAACTGCGGAGACGTCCGTGGAGGAGGCGGGCGCCGTCGTCGATGACGACGACTCTCTCGGCGGTGTGCTGAACACGATGCAGGTGGAAGCCGGCCTCAATGGGCTGCCACCCCTGGAGCGTGAGGTGCTGATCCTGTTCCACCTGCAGGATCTGCCCCTGGCTGCCTGCGCGGAGGTGCTCGGCGTACCGCCCGGCACGGTCAAGAGCAGGCTGCACCGCGCGCGCCGCATGTTGCGAAGAGTCCTTGCCGAGAGGGGATACGAGGCATGAGCGAGCAGAACCCCGCAGCTCGGCGGGATGTGCCTGAGGAACTCGAGCGCGCGCTGGCTGCGGAGGTCTCGCTGGGCTCCCGGATGCGCCACGTGGCCGTGGGGCTGGCGGGAGGGTGTGCGGCGGCGCTGATCGCGATGCTGTGGGCCACCGAGCCGCATCCGCTCCCCGCGCGTACCCAAGCCGCCTTCGCCGGCCTGATCGCCATCGGGCTGGCCTGGAGTGCCTTCGCCGTCCGGGTGCTGAGCAGGCGGCGACCGCTGTTCGCCCGGGACCGGGTGCTGGGAGCGCGGCTCGCGCTCGTGGCCACCGTGGTGACCGCCGTGTCCGGCACGGTGCTGGCCGCGGCCCGCGCCACCACGGCCGGGGCGCTGGCAACCGCACTGGCCGGTGCCGCCCTCGTCGCCGCGGCCGGACTCATCTTGGTCCGGGCGCAGTCCCGCCGTCGCGAGCTGCTGCGGCTACGGGACGCTCTGCGACAGGAAGCCCCCTGAATTCCGGAGCGCATCCGGCCGGATCCATGTCGTCCGGACGTCAAGGAGCCCGCGAGGAACAACAAGAACGCCCCGATTGGCCCGCCGGCCCTCGCGCCACGCCTCCGCGGCGCGACCAAGCGCACCGTCCAGCCGGCCACCGCGCTGGCGTGCACAGCGCTGCTGATCGGGAACGGCCCGCTCCTGACCTGAACCTTCGAGCGGGTCCGCGACGAGGCCCCGACGTCGTCACCCGCAGTCACCCGTCCTAGGACTCGGTGGCCAGACGCACCCCGAGTCCGACCAGCAGCGCCCCGGAGAGCTGATCCATCCGGCGCCGGACGGACCGCCGCTGGAGCACTCCTGCGACACGTCCGGCCAGCCAGACCAACGGGATGTACCAGATCAGGTCGACCACGGCCCAGATCACGGAGAGGGCGAGCAGCGTAGGAAGGGCAGGGGCTCCATCCGGCACGAACTGCGGCAGGAAGGAGACCGCGAACACGCCTGCCTTCGGGTTGGCGAAGTTGGTGACCAGGCCCTGCCGGTACGCCCGCCGAAGCGACACCGCGGCTGTTCCCCCCGGTACCCCGTCCGCCACCGGGCCCGGCCGCCTCGCCTGCCACAAGGCACGCGCTCCCATCCACACCAATACCGCGGCGCCGACGATCCGGATGACGTCGTAGGCGACCTGCGAGGCCAGCAGCAGGGCGGAGAGACCGAACGCGGCGGCGAGGCCCCACAACAGCACCCCGCATTCGTTACCCACCATGGTGGCCATACCGGTCCTGCGGCCGTTCACCACCGTTCGGCGCAGTATCACCACCGTGCTCGGCCCCGGGACCATGGCGATCAGGAGGGCCGCGCCGACGAACGCAACGACGGAAGTCATCATCCAGGCAGCATCGCCAGGCTCGTCGACGCCCCACAAGGCTCTTGCCGGTCCGGCTGCGGACCGCCTTCCGCGGATCGCCCGTCCACGGCGTGGCCCGCGGTCGGTTCACGCCACTCATGGGCGCGGAACCGGATGGACACGGCTCGCTACCTTGGCCAATGATCTTCGGCATGATCCGAGCCGCCACTGTGGACGACATCGCGGAGATCCGGGCGATGATCCGCGAACTCGCCGAGTACGAACGGGCCGCTGAGCAGGCGCGAGCAACCGAGGAGCAGCTTCGCGAGGCGCTGTTCGGAGAACATCCGGCTGCGTTCGCGCTGATCGCCGAGGACGAGGAGACGGGGCAGGCCCTGGGCTTCGCCCTGTGGTTCCCCCGCTTCTCGACCTGGACCGGCACGCGCGGCATGCACCTGGAGGACCTCTACGTACGGCCGCACGCCCGAGGTGGAGGACACGGCAAGGCTCTGCTGGCCTCCCTGGCCGCGATCTGTCACCAGAACGGCTACGAGCGCTTCGAGTGGTGGGTCCTGGCCTGGAACGAGCCCACGATCGACTTCTACAAGTCGCTCGGCGTGGAGCTCCTGAACGAATGGACGGTGTGCCGGCTCAGCGGTGAACCACTCGTGGAACTCGCTGCCCAGGCTCCGCCAGTCCTCACCCCGGTCCGGGCCCTGTAGGGGCGCAGGGGCATGCAACCTCCTGTCGCGGCCGTCATCGAGGCCCACCGGACCCTGGAATGTCTCGTGGCGGAGCTGAACGACCAGCAGGTCGCGCAGGCCTCCGCTCTTCCGGGCTGGTCACGCGGCCACGTCCTCGCGCATCTCACCGACAACGCGAGAATGTTCGCCCGTCTCGCGGAACATGCCCTGCGCGGTGAACTCGTCGCGGGCTACGACGGCGGGCGCGACGAGCGTGACGCCATCATCGAGGCCACGGCAGACCGCGGCGCGGCCGAGCACCGCGAGCAACTCGCCGCGCACACGGCTGGGCTGGAGACCTCCTGGGCGCGCGCCACCGACGTGGACTGGCGTCGGCCAGTCACGTTCCGCAATGCGGACCTCGCCGCCACCGTCTTCGCGCGCTGGCGCGAGACATGGATCCACATGGTCGACCTGGAACTCGGCGTGCGGCCGGACGACTGGCCCGAAGACCTGGCCGCACACGCCATCGACTTCCTCCTCGGCCGCCTTCCGGCAGGCACCCGCATCCATGCCGAGGATGTCGGCCGCCACTGGTCCGCCGGCGACGGGCCGCCGGGCCCGGTGGTCACCGGAGGCGTACGCGACCTGGCGGCCTGGCTGGCCGGTCGTACGCCCGTGGTCGCTCCGGTGGCGGCAGTGGAGCTCCCTGCCCTCGGCCCCTGGCCACCCCACCCTTTACCGCGCCTGGAGCGCGTGTGAAGCCTGAAGCGGCCCCTGCCGAAGACCGGTCATGAATTCAACTACGGCCAGGAGTAGCCTGTTTGAGCCAACGAAAGATCATTAATCTGCTGTGCGACGGCATGCGTCTACTTCGAGGAGTTCCGTGTCCACGGCCCAGCAAGCGCCCGACATTCTCTCGCCCGAGTTCGCTGCGAATCCCTACCCCGCGTACGCGGTGATGCGGGAGAAAGAACCGCTGATCTGGCACGAAGCCACCCAGAGCTACATCATCTCCCGCTACGACGACGTCGAACGCGTCTTCAAGGACAAGAGGTCCGAGTTCACGACCGACAACTACAACTGGCAGCTGGAGCCCGTCCACGGCAAGACGATCCTCCAGCTCAGTGGCCGGGAACATGCGGTGCGGCGAGCGCTCGTCGCACCGGCGTTCCGGGGCAGCGACCTCCAGGAGAAGTTCCTGCCGGTCATCGAGCGGAACTCCCGTGAGCTCATCGACGCCTTCCGGCAGTCGGGCACCGCGGACATCGTCAGCGACTACGCCACCCGGTTCCCGGTCAACGTGATCGCGGACATGCTGGGCCTGGACAAGGCCGACCACGCGCGCTTCCACCGCTGGTACACCGCGGTGATCGCGTTCCTGGGCAACCTGTCCGGTGATGCCGAGGTGACCGCCGCCGGCGAGCGTACGCGCGTGGAGTTCGCCGAGTACATGATTCCGATCATCCAGGAGCGGCGCGACAACCTCGGCGACGACCTGCTGTCCACACTCTGCGCCGCCGAGGTCGACGGTGTGCGGATGAGCGACGAGGACATCAAGGCGTTCTGCAGCCTCCTGCTGGCCGCCGGCGGCGAGACCACCGACAAGGCGATCGCCAGCATCCTGGCCAACCTGCTGCTGAACCCGGACCAGTTGACCGCCGTCCGGGAGGACCGCAGCCTCATATCGGCCGCCTTCGCGGAGACCCTGCGCTTCACCCCTCCGGTGCACATGATCATGCGTCAGGCGGCCAGCGACGTCGAGGTCTCGGGCGGCACCATCCCGCGGGGCGCCACGGTGACCTGTCTGATCGGGGCGGCGAACCGGGACGAGCGCCGCTTCCGCGAGCCCGACCGGTTCGACATCTTCCGTGACGACCTCACCACGACGTCCGCGTTCTCGGCCGCGGCCGACCACCTCGCCTTCGCGCTCGGCCGGCATTTCTGCGTCGGTGCGCTGCTGGCCAAGGCGGAAGTGGAGATCGGCGTGAACCAACTGCTCGACGCCATGCCCGACCTCCGCCTCGCCGACGGGTTCGACCCGGCCGAGCAGGGAGTCTTCACCCGCGGACCGCAGTCACTGCCGGTGCGTTTCACCCCGGTCACGGGCTGACCACGGGTCCGGCAGCCGCACCGTGCCCTCCGCGGGCCGGGGATCTTCCAGGATCCCGCCGACCCGCGGAGGGTGCGATCACAGCGCCGGCGTGAACTGCACAGGCAGGGACGTCAGCCCGCGCATCCAGATCGACGGCCGCCAGGTCAACTGCTCCGGCTCCACCGCCAGCACCAGGTCGGGCAGGCGTTCCAGCAGTGTCTCCACCGCCGTGCGGGCCATCACGTCCGCCAGGAGCGGCGCCGGATAGGGGCAGCGGTGCTCACCGTTGCTGAAGGACAGGTGTGCGGAGTTCTCCGCACCGACATGCGCCTCCGGCCAGATCTGCGGGTCCGTGTTGGCCGCCGCGAGCCCGAGGACGAGGCAGTCACCCTCTCGGATGAGCCGCCCGCCGAGCTGTGTGTCGCGCACCGCCCACCGGCCGATGAAGTTCTGCGTCGGGGTGTCCAGCCACAGCACCTCGTTGAGCGCGTCGCCGACGCTGACCCGGCCTCCGGAGACGTTGACCGCGAAACGCTCGTCGGTCAGCAGCAGCCGCAGGGTGTTGCAGATCCAGTTGGCCGTCGGCTGCTGCGCCGCCGCGATGACCGAGATGAGGTCCTGGACGATCTCCTCGTCGGTGAGCCCGGCCGGGTCGAGGAGCATCCGCGAAGTGACGTCGGGGCCGGGGTTCTCCCGCTTCTCCTTGACGAGCTGTGTGATGCGTGCCCCGACGCGCATGTACGCCGCGACCGGGTCGTCGCCCTCACCGGCGTCGAGCGAGATTCTGAGATCGTCGACGAGCTTGTCGGTGTCCGCGCCGCCCTGCGGAACTCCGCACATCCACAGCACCGCGCGGGCCGGCAGGGCGTGCGCGTACGCGCTCATGAGCTCGGCCTGCCCGCTGCCGGCGAACACCGTGATCAACTGCTCGGCGATCGCCTGGCACTCGCGGGCCAGTTCGAACTGGTCGATGCCCTCCAGCGCCTGGGTGATCACACCGGCACGGCGCTGGTGCTCCTGGGCCTCGGTGAACAGCACCGACGGCTGGTAGCCGACGAACGGAAGCAGGGGCCAGTCGTCGGGGATGTGGGGCCACTGGTTCCAGCGCCTGGAGTCCCGGGCGAACAGCTCGTCGTGGCTGGTGACATAGCTGACCTCGGGATACCCCAGCACGAGCCAGGCGGGGATGCCGCCGTCCAGGAGCACCGGCGCGACCGCGCCGTGTTCCCGGCGCATGGCCCGATACAGCTGGGAGGGCGTCTGCTGGTACTCCAGACCGCCCAGTTGAACGGCGGAGTCGTGCGCCGGGCAACCCGGTGGCGGTGTGTTCGTGGACGGGGCGCCGGTGTCGTCGCTCACGATGTCCCCTCACGGGAGAGTGCCAGTGTGTAGAGGTGGTCGACGAGGGTGATCAGGACTTCCTTGCCCGAGGATCTGACCCGTGCGTCGCAGTCGACCATGGGGACGTGGTCACCGAGGGCGAGAGCCTGGCGTATCTCGTCGAGCGAGAACCGGCTGGCGTCGTTGTCGAACCTGTTGACGGCCACCACGAAGGGCGTCTTGTGGTGCTCCAGCCGGTCGATCGCGTACCAGGAGTCCGCCATGCGCCGCGTGTCGACCAGGACCACCGCGCCCAGCGTGCCGGAGAACAGCCGGTCCCACAGGAACCAGAAGCGTTCCTGGCCCGGCGCGCCGAACAGGTACAGCACCATCCGCTCGTTCAGGGTGATGCGCCCGAAGTCGAACGCGACGGTCGTCGTGGTCTTGCGCTCCACACCGGCCGTCTCGTCCACGTCCTGACCCGCCTGCGTCATCACCTCCTCGGTGTTCAGCGGCCGGATCTCGCTCACCGAGCGGACCAGGGTCGTCTTCCCGACGCCGAAACCACCCACGACGACGATCTTCAGTCCGGTCTCGGCCGCATCGGCGAGCGGCGTGCGCTGCGAGGGCAGCTCAGAGGTTGCGGAGCCCATGGAGCACCTCCTGGAGCAGGGCGGTTTCGGGGAGACCCGCGACGGACTCGGCCGCGCGGGGGTGACGGGCACTCACCTTGCCCATGTCATGCAGGTCACCGAGCAGGATCCGTACGACGGTGATGGGCAGCTTCAGCTCGGCGGCGAGCTCCACCAGCGCCGTCGGGTGCCGGCACAGCTCGAGGATCCGCGTGTGCTCGGACTGCATCCCCTGTGTGGGCTCGCACTCACTCACGATCAGCGTCACCAGGTCGAACGAGTCGTCGGCCTCGCTGCGACCGCCCGTGACCGTGTGGAGCCGGTCCGGGACGCCGATGTCCACGGGCTTGCGGGTCACGCGGAGGCACTCCGTGTGACGGTTGTGCGCGGCTCGGCCCTCAGATGGTCGCCGATCTGGTCCACGAGCTCCGTCATCTGGTGGCCGACCACGCCCGGGTCCGCACCGTCGTCCGCGAGGACGGCGAGATGCGCGCCCTCGCCGGCGTCCACGATGAAGAGCAGACCTCCGTGGAACTCGGTCATGGAGTGCCGCACGCCGCCCGAACCGTCGCCGAACTCCACGGAGGCACCCTGGGCGAGGGCCTGCATACCGGAACAGATGGCCGCCAGTTGGTCGGCCTGGTCCATGGTCAGATGCTCCGTCCAGCACAGTTTCAGACCGTCCCGGGACAGCACGAGGGCGTGACGAGTGCCCGGCGTGCGCTCCAAGAGGTTCATCAAGAGCCAGGTCAGGCTGTTGTCAGTGGTCTCCATGATGGGCGGGGCGGGACATGACCGATCGACGGTCACCCGACCCGTTCCTCCAATCAAACGGGGTGCGGCGAATCAGTGCGGGGAAGGCGGGCTGAGGTGCCCTGGGCGGTGTGACAGGCCGGGACTAGTCGTCCGCCTCGGGCAGCGAGTCGGGCCCGGAGGAGGCGGCGGCCGGGTCCTCCGCGGCGCCTCCCGCCTGACGGCCACGGTGGAAGGCGCCGAACCGGCTCCCGGCGTCGCGCGCCGGACCGGAGGCGCCGGGTTCCGGGCGGTCCGGCTCGGCCGCCGACTGCGGCCGCGCGCGTTCCGCCTCGGCCATGGTGCGGCCGGGGGCGCGGACGGGCAGGCCGTTGGGGGTGGCCGCGCCGCGGCTGCGCGGAATCTCCGCCTCCGGCACTACATCCGCCGGCGCGACCACTTGCGGGCGCTGCGGGGGCACCTCCGCGGCCGGGGCGGGCGGGGCAGCCGCGGCCGCCGGAGCGCCGCTGCGAGGAGGCTGTTCCGCGGTGACCGGCTCGCGCTGCTGGGCCACCAGCTGGGGCGGCAGCAGGACGACGACACCGGTGCCCCCGCGGGAGGAGGGCCGGTAGTTCACGCTTATGCCGTACTTGGCGGCGAGGCGACCCACGACGCCCAGACCCAGCCGGGTGCCCTGGAGCGAGGCGAGGTCGGTGGTCCGGCCAGAGACCGACTCCTCCGCACGGCGCATGGCGGCGTCGGACATCTTCAGACCGCTGTCCTCGATGGTGACCACGAGGCCGGCGCTGCGCTCCTCCACGTACACGTGGACCTCGTCGATGGGCGGCGAGAAGTTGGCAGCGTTGTCAATCAGCTCGGCCAGCAGATGCATCACGCCCTCTGCCGCGAAGCCGGCGAGGGCGGCCTTGCTCGAGTTGTGCAGCCGCACCCGCTGGTAGGCCGCGATACGACCGACCGCTCCGCGCAGGATGCTCTCCATGACGATCGGCTTGTTCCAGACGCGGCTGGGACGGCCCCCCATCAGCAGCGCCAGCCGGTCGGTCATCAGACCGAGCTGGGATGTGCTGTGGTCCAGGCGCAGCAGGTCACCGAAGACGTCCGCGCCATGCCGCTCCTGCATGTCGCGCAGGTCGGCGAGCATGCTGACGGTCTTGGCCTGGACCCGGCTGAGCGCCTTGGCGGAGGCGGCCTGGGCGGCGGCCGAGCGGCGCTCGCTGTAGGCGAGTTCGCGGACGAACGATTCGGCGGGAGCCCGCAGCAAGGGATCAGCCGGCCATTCGAGCTTGGCGAGGACGGTCTCGGCGGAACTGCCCTCACGCAGCAGGGCCACCGCGGCGGGCAAGGTCTTGCCGGTGACGTGTTCGAGTTCCCGTGTCCACCCGGCCACTTCGCGCCGCAGTCCGTCGAGCTCCGACCGCGCGCCGTCGGCCCGTCGTACCGAGTCGGAGAGCTCGGTGGCGTAGACGTGCAGCATCCGCCGCATGTACGGGTCGGAAGGCGTGGGCGATCCGGACAGTACGTCGTCGACACTCGCGCCGCTCTTCAGCTGGCGGGCGATCGTCGGCAGGGTCGTGTTGACCAGCTGATCCGTTTCGGCACCGCCTCGCATCCAGGTGCTCCTGGCGGTCTCCAGCTCGCTGCCGAGAGCGTCCGCCCGGCGCTGGGCCCGGCGCAGGCCCAGGGAGTTGGTGACGCCGACGACCGCGAGACAGACCCAGGCGACGACCGCGGTACCGGCCACCCACGTGCGCGCTCTCTCGGGAGCCAGGACGGCGGCCGCGGCAGCCCCCGCGGCCGCGACGACCAGGACCGCGGGGACCACGGCCCCTGAGGAGCGCTTCGCCGGCGCGGATCGGCGCTGGCGGGGGCGAGCAGGCACTGACATTCCGCGATCCCTCGGTCTGTGAGAGCAGGAGTACGTCGACGACTGGCGCATCACCGAGAACCTGGAAGGCGGTAGGGCGTCCTCCGGTTCAAGCGCGCGCCTCATGCTAGCCACCGCGCCAGGCGTGGTGCCCCCGGCGAGGGGGCCAGCCCAGGGGCAAGTTTACTTCGTCGGGAAATGAACACCGTGACGGGCAGCTGTGATATGTGTGCGCCTTCGGTGGTAACCGCCGTCCCCTGCCCTCAGGTTGTCCCTAACGACGGGTTTGCGGCCTGCTCGCCGTCACGAGTTCTTTTCCCTGGCCGGAAGCGACGGTTCATTTCTAGCCATCTATCGACAGTCAAGGCCAGTTGACATGGCGGAAGGAGCGGCGGTGCGCGGCGGGAGTCGTGTGCACCAGCGGGCGAGCGTGCGGGTGGAGACGGCCGCTTGGGACGCGAGGTCGTCGACAGGAGGGGAAGCGTGGCGTATGGGAGCTGCACGCCCTCGCGGTGCGGAGGCATGGCCATGTGCCGGGCGACCTCGGCTGCGCGGGCGGCGCCCTGACGTGGTGTCGGGTGAGTTCATCGACCGCGGCTGGCGTCTTGGAGCGGGCAGCTACGTGGTGTTCGCGCCGGGCAGCACACATCGTCCGCGCACGAGACCGGTGCGTGCGTGATCGGGATCACCATTCTCGGATGACCGGACGGATCAGACCCGGAGCTTCAACGCCGTGCGTGGCGGATTCTCAATCGGCCGAATCCCATGGTCCCGGAGAGTCGGATCCTCGGTGCGCCGGGGCGGGAACGCAGCGGGGCCTTGTAGCGCAGGTCCTTCCACTCGGTGCGCACACCTTCGACGTCGACGACCGCGTCACGCGGCACCCTGATCCTGGCCCCACCGGTGCCGAGTTGCAGCTCGATGTCGACGACCGGGTGGTCGATGATCGCACGGGACAGATCCAGGCGCACCGTTCCGTAAGCGGACTCGATCTTCAGGGTCCGAGGTACCCGCCATGCGCCCCGCCTTCGGATCCGTCCGCCGGCGGCAGTGATCACGGACGTGGTGCCTGGGTGCTCCTCCGGGAGTGAGGCCAGAGCCGACACGAGTTCGCCGTGCGCCCTGGCCGTGAGCGCCTGGTGGAGGCGCTCGTCCAACTCCGCGTGCGAGATGAGCTCTTCGGTGTACGCCTTCTGAAGGCGCCGCACGGCCGTTTCGCGGTCGTCTTCGCCGATCAGCGGCGGCGAGTCTTCCGGTACGGAGGTCACCGTTTCACCCTACAGCCGTGCCGGCGATGCGAACGCGTGCGAGGGGACCGGGCTGTTGCTCACTTTCGGGTGAGTGCCCAGGGCGGACCTTGGTGGAGTGCGGCGGTCCGCGAGCCCGCTGCCCGGGCAGTGCAAGGGTGGGTGCGGGGGCCACGGATGCACGTGGAGGATTCGTACAGGTCCGTGTAGTTAACATTCGACTGTTACTGAAATGTCCATATTTGGCAACACGGGTTGGTGCCTCGTCTCCGGGGCGGGCGATCGCGGCAGTGTGTGGGTCCTCGGCCAACGCCGGCCGAGAAGCTCGCACCCCAGCCTTTCCCGGATCACCGGAGAAGGCCACGGGTCCTGATCTGAAAGGGATCTCGTGTCTGCTTCCCTGACTGCTCGCCGTATGACGGCCGCCGCTCTCGCCGCCGGGGCACTTGCGGCAGTGACCGCGCTGCCGGCTTCCGCCGACCACGGTGATCGCCGCGACGACCGCGACCGGGTCGTCATCAGCGCCGTGCAGTACGACCCGCCGGGACGTGACGACCGCTCCAACCGTTCCCTGAACAAGGAGTGGGTGGAGGTCACCAACACCGGTCGGCGCAGCGTGAACCTGGACGGCTGGACGCTGTCCGACCGGGACGGTCAGACCTACGTCTTCGACCGTTTCCGTCTGGACGGCCGGTCCTCCGTCCGCGTCCACACCGGCGCCGGCCGCGACAGCCGCACCGACGTCTTCCAGGACCGTCGCCACTACATGTGGGACGACCGCTCCGACAGGGCGACCCTCGCCAACCAGCGCGGCCGTGAGATCGACAGCGAGTCCTGGGGTGGTCGCGGACACCACCACCGCCGCTGACGCCCGACCCGCGCGAGGGGCGACGACAGCATGACCGGGTGTCCTGCCACGGCGCCGTGGCAGGACACCCGCATGTTTCGACCGGCACGGCACACCACGCGCCCTCAGTGCGCATCGGCCTACACCGGGCGTAGTGGGCCCGGTCCGCAGTTGTTCGTCAGTGACTGTGTGCGGGCGATGAGCAGGGCCACGTCGTCATGGCTGGCAGGGGCCCGGAGTTCTTGGAGCAGTCGGTCGCAGGTTTCCTCGACGGAGCGGTGCGGCGATGACAGCAGAGCCACGAGGTCGTCGAGGCGTTCGTCGATGGGGTCGTCACGGGTTTCGACCAGTCCGTCGGTGTAGAGGACCAGCTGATCGCCGGGTCGCAGGTCGAGAGTGGTGGTCTCGAACGGGACGCCGCCGACTCCGAGCGGCGTGCCCGTGGGCAGGTCGAGCAGTTCGGGTGGCTCGTCGGCCCGCATCAGTACCGGGGGCAGGTGGCCGGCGGAGGCCACGTGCAGGCGGCAGTCGTGCGGGTCGTAGATCGCGTAGACGCAGGTGGCGAGGTACGGGTCCAGCCCTTGAATGATCTTGTCGAGGTGGGTGAGGATCCGGGCGGGGTCGAGGTCGAGGTCCGCGAGCGTGGAGGTGGCGGTGCGCAGGCGGCCCATGGTGGTGGCTGCCGGGATACCGCTGCCCATGACGTCGCCCACCGCGAGAGCGGTTCGGTCACCGTCGAGGGGGATCACGTCGAACCAGTCGCCGCCCACCTCGCTGAAGGCCTGTGCGGGCCGGTACCGGGCAGCGACCTCCAGACCGGGATGCCGGGGGGAGAGCTGCGGCAGCAGGCTGCGCTGCAGTGTCTCGGCGGCGCTGCGGATGTGCTGGTGCAGAACGGCGTTGTCGATGCTGAGGGCGGCCGACGAGGCCAGTTCGCAGGCGAGGGTGAGGTCGTCCTCGTCGAAGGCCTGTGGGTTGCGCGCACGGGCCATGCCCATGACGCCGATGATCTGGCCACGGGCGATGAGGGGGACCGCCATGTTGGTGTGGACACCCGCCTGCGCGAGGAGCTGGGCAGCATGGTCGTTCTCGGCGACGCGGGTGACATCGCCGCTGTTCAGATCGGTGATCAGGACCGGCTTACGGGTGCGGACGCAGTGCGCCGCCGGGTGGTCGGTGTGGTACGTGGTCAGGCGCCCGGGGGCCACGATCGCCTCGGCGGCGCCGGTGGGGTAGGCCGTCTTCACCGCCAGGGCCCGGAACAGGGCCGGGTCCTCGCCGGAATCCGTACGACCCGTCTGCAGGACGGAATCGAGCAGGTCCACCGCGACCATGTCGGCCAGATCGGGGACGACGACGTCGGCCAGTTCCTGCGCCGTCCGCTCCACCTCCAGGGTCGTCCCGATGCGAGCCGAGCCGCTGGCCATCAACCGCAGGCGCTGCTGTGCCCGGTCGGCCTGCCGGGCTGCCTGATACCGGTCGGTGATGTCCACCACCACGTTGGCGATGCCCAGTACATGGCCGCGGTGGTCCTCCAGCCGGTACAACGACATGGTCCAGGCATGCTCCTGCTCCAGGTCCCCGGCGGGGCGGCCCACCACCTGCCGGTCCACCACCGGGACGCCGGTGGCCAGCACCTCCCGCATGCAGTCCTCCGCACTCAGGAACGGCTCACCGGGCAGGACCTCCCTGAACCTCCGGCCGATGTGGTCGGCCTCGGACATGCCGTGCATCGACGCGAGGGCCGGGTTCACGGCCAGGTACCGCAGGTCGGTGTCCAGGACGGACAGCCCGATCGGCGCCTGGGTGACCAGGCGGTCGGACAGGGCCAGCTTGCGCTCCACCTGAAGCAGCGTGGACCGGTCGGTGGCCAGCCCCAGCGCGTAGTGATCGCCCAGGTTGTCCGTCAGCCGCATGTTGCGGAACTCCACCAGTCGGGTGCTGCCGTCCTTGTGCCGGATGGGAAAGGGCCCGGCCCAGGCCTGGCCTGTCACCATCACCTCGGCGAAGAGCCCGATCGCCGCCTCCCGGTGCTCGGGGTGGAGGAGCAGGTGCGCCGCGTACTGTCCGACCGCCTCGCCACGGGTGTAGCCGAACAGCTCGTCGGCCTGAGGGCTCCACATGTCGATCCGGCCGTCGGCCTCCACCAGCACCGCGGCGACGCCCAGCAGATCCATCAGCGCACTCGGGTCCGACGCCCCGTCCTCCGGACGATCGGCGTGGTCCACGCGCCGCCGCGCTGGGCTCATCGCACTCATTCCTTCCGCCCGCCGACCCGATCCACCGGCGTACCCGCCCCACCACTGAAGGGCGGCGGTCCTCGAGCAGGGCGGCAACCCGTCTACGATGCGGCACGAACCTGAGGCAGCCGGTGGGACCCGCCGAGGCGCGCCCTGGAAGTTGATCCCTGGTCTCGGGCGACCCGCACAAGAGCCATACTGTGCCCCCCACGCCGGTCTGGCCATCGTTGCGCTCCCACCGTCCCACCACCTGGTCGGCGGAGGGGGAGATCGGGTGGGGGCCCTCTCACTCCCGGACGCCTTGCCGGGTGGCGGACGCCGTTGCCGTCACCGTCCAGATCGCCATGCCCCACAGGCTGAGTGCGCAGAGGAGGCCCACCACCAGACGAACCGTCGTGTCCGGGCTGTCCGTCAGCCATACGGCCACCCCCGCTGGTCCGGCCCCCACCAACAGAGCCGCCGGCACCCGCAGCCTGGGTTGCTCGCACACCGCTGCGAGCGGAAGGAAGTGCAGTCCGACGACGACGGCGACCAGCGGGGGAATGAGCCCCGGCACTCCGGCCCGCGCGCACACCACGGCGATGACGACGATCAGCAGCCACTGGAGGCCGTTGATCTGGTTGAACCGCCGGCGTCGGTCGGCGGGGAGCGGGCCCCCTGCCGACGCGGGGAGAAAACGGCGCGGCGAGCATCAGCCCCAATGTGACGGCGCAGCCGCCCATGACCCCGGCCGGCCGGGCCGATCCGTCGAACCCGCTCGTGCCCAGCAGCCACCAACCGAGCCCGAACAACGCGAGGACCCCCCTGACCTGAACATGATCGACACTCTAGGCCCCGAACGGGGCAGTGGACGGTTGTTGTGACGGGTCCGTGATGCGCACCAGGGCAACGAAGGGTGTCTGTCGGATGTCGGACAGGTGAGTGCTCGGTGACGAGCGCCCCCTCGGAGTTTCCTACGTGCGACAAGGAGGCGTTGATGAGACGTCCCGTCCGCAGATCCGTCTTTCGGACGATGCCAGGGCTCGCGGCGGCTGCCGTTCTGGCTGTCGGCTCCGGTGCTGCTGCCCCCGCGCTGGCCGTCGACGGCGACCCGCTTCCGCTGCCGGTGAGGATCACCGGCGAGTCCCGTGTGGATCTGTCGTTGCAGGGCGACAACGGTGATCCGGCCGAGCCACAGATCATGCTGCGGCTCGCGGCGCCCGGCAGCGACGAGCCCGCGGAGGACGGGGAGGTGCCCGTCGTCCACCAGGGCGACTACAAGATCAAGATCGAGATCGGGGGTCTCGCACAGGTCGCGGAGGCCAAGCTGCCCTGCACCCCGAGCCCGTGGGGCGCCACCTGTGAGGGCGATCAGATCCGCGCGGGGGAGCAGGCCAATGTGATCGGCGGGATCCGCCTAGACGTCGGCGCGAACGGTTCACCACGGCGACTGGGCGAGATCACGGTCAGGGGGGAGGGCGAGGGCGTCGAGTTCGCGCCGCTGCGCATCGAGGTGGTGGTGAGCGACTCGCGGATCGTCAGCCGCCAGTTGTCGCCGCCCGGGGTGGGTGTGGGCCACACCTGGAATGCGCCGCTGGGCCTGCGCAACGCCGGCCGCGCGCCCGCCGACGGTGTTGTGCTGCGCTTCCGTGGGACACGAGGGCTGAGCTTCGTGGATCGGCACGGAAACTGTGCCTACCGGCACACCACCGACGGCCCGCTGCAGGGGCAGGGCACCGACGCGATCTGCGCCTTCTCGGACGTCGTCGAGGCGGGCACGGCCTACGCGGTGGCCGAGCCGCTGAAGGTGAGGACTCTCCCGTTCGCGTTGAACGACCGGTTCACCTACAGTTTCGCCCCCGCCGACGCCGAGAAGGCGAAGGCCCTGCTGGCGACCGACGGCTACACACCGGGCACCGGCGCACCGCTGACGCTGGAAGAACTCACCGGCGCTCCGGGCACCTACTGGACCCAGGGATCGGCGTGGCTGCCCTTCGACACCTCCTACGACATCCTGATCACCGGTGACTCCGCACGCGGCGCCGTCGGGGAGACGGTGACGGTGGACGTCGGCTTCCGCAACCTCGGCCCCGCCTGGGTGCGCGGGCTCGAACCGCCGGACGACGATCCGATGCTCACGTACGTCACCGTCCCGCCGGGTGCCACGGCGACGAAGATCCCCGAAGACTGCTGGCCCGACTCCCACACCGAGGGCCTCTACGGATGCTGGGCGCACGCGCCGGTCCTGGAGGACGCGAACCTGACCTTCCCGTTCGAGTTGCGCATCGACAAGGTCGTGAAGAACGCCAAGGGCAAGATCGAGATGCAGCCCTTCGACTACCCGAGCGAGCCCAACCAGGAGAACAACTGGGCATGGATCGTCCTGAACCCCACCGATGACGGCGGTAGCACGCAGGGGTCCTCGGGTGGTCCCTCGTCCACCCCGAGCGCCAGTGCCTCCGGCAGCGGCGGGACGCCCGGCTCCACCGGCACGTCGGGTGGCAGCGGCTCTTCGTCCTCCGATGGTTCCTCCGGCGGCGGGCTAGCCTCGACCGGTGGGGGCGGCGCGCTCCTGGTCGGGGGCGGCGCGCTCCTGACCGTGGGACTGGGTGCGGTGATCGTCTTCGTCATCCGGCGCCGGTCCGCGGGATGACGCCTCACCGCGTCGTTCGCAAGGGTGCGGCCGGCGGGATACTCCGACCGCGCCAGTACCGGGTCATGGGATGCGAAGGCTGTCCACGGCGTGCTTGTGGGTCGTGGTCACGGACCTCTCGTCCGTCTGGGAGCCGACGGTCAGGACCTGGACGACGTGGTCGTCCGTGACGGTCTCCGTGGCGCTGGCCGTGAGGTCGTCCCTCGTGTTGGTCAGCCGCGCCTCCAGGCTGGGGCGGCTGTCCACGGTGCCGGCCTTCTGGCTGGTGATGGTGCCGTCGCCGTACTCCTCGGCGATCCCCTGGCGGGTGCCTTCGACCAGCCCCTTGAGCTCGGCCGGCCCGGCTCCCTTCAGGTCGACGACGAGGAAGTACACGAATCCGTCAGAGGTCGGCACGGTGTAGAGGCGCCCGTGCAAACCGCCGGATTCCAATTTCTCGGGCGTGGACTTTCCGGGCAGTGCGAAGCTGATGCCACTTGAGGCGTCGACGGACTTCACCCACCTCACGGCGGAGGCGGTGCCGTGACCGGCCTGGTCGCCGTGCGGGACGACTGTCGTGGCCGCTGCTTCGAAGTG
This sequence comes from Streptomyces sp. NPDC086077, assembly GCF_040686175.1. NCBI lineage: Bacteria > Bacillati > Actinomycetota > Actinomycetes > Kitasatosporales > Streptomycetaceae > Streptomyces > Streptomyces sp. NPDC086077. The sequence continues at coordinate 64,773 of NZ_JBFBJT010000006.1, forward strand.
GGGTGTCGCCGGAGCGGCGAGGGCGCTGGTGGGTATCAGCACACCTCCCGCAGTCAGGACGGTCGGGGCCAGGAGCATCACGAGGCGCTGTGTCAGCGAACGGCGGGCCATGGAAACCAAATCCTTCGTAAGGCGTGTAAAGAACCGGGCTTTCCGGCCGGTGCGGGCGGGCCGTCTGTTCCGTGTGAGCCCTGTCTCGATTAAGGCCGGTGCGGCCCGGTCACGTCATGCCCCTGAATCACGTGACACGGGAATTCGGGACTTGACGCATGGCCGCGGGCCGTTCCACAGGGCGGCCGGGGCCGACCGTCGAAATGCGATCAGGCCCCGGCCGCTGTGCCATGGGACAGCGGCGAGCCGCGCAGCGCCGACCGCCGCCGCGCGCTACTGAGGGGCCTCACCGGGGCCCTCGACCGGCGGCATTGCGCCCCGCCGAACCGCCTCCCTGAAGGAGAGCCCCGTGCCCGTATCCCTCGGCGAGGACGTGGTGGCGCTGCTGCGCCGCCCCAGTACTTGTTACCTCGCCACGACGATGCCCGACGGCTCGCCGCAGCTCACCCAGACATGGGTCGACACCGACGGCGAGCACGTCTTGATCAACAGCGTCGCGTCGCACCAGAAGACGCGCAACATCGCGCGCGACCCGCGAGTGGCGGTCGCGGTCGCCGATCCCTCGCTACCGACCGCTTACGTCCAGATCCGCGGCCGTGTGGTGCGCCTGACCACGGAAGGGGCGGTCGACCACATCGAGGCGCTCTCACGGAAGTACCTCGGCGGGCCGTACCCCTGGTTCGGCGGCCGTGACCAGGTCCGGGTGATCCTCGTGATCGAACCCGTGAGGATCAGCAGCCCTCGTGGCTGAGGGCCACCTCTGCGCCGACCTGATGCGAACGACGCCCTAGGCGTTCTTCCGTCCGGAGCACCAGTCTGGGCCGGTGACGCGTTCGCAGACTTCGATGCCTTCGACTTCGTTCCTGTCGTGGACACGTGAACCGCACCCGCTCGCGGATCCGTTGGTGTCGCTGATCTCCTCGTACCCGGAGCTCAACCAGACTCGGACGTAGACGCCGTTGCCGTCCGCCTCGCGGTCGCACACCTCGGCCACCTCGGCGATGAACACGCCTCCGGAGTAGATGTGGTAGGCCTGCGCGAAGTCGTCTCCTTGGTAGACGCGGGGGATGATGCCCGCGTGTGCGGAACCGGAGGCCAGAGTGGAAAGCCCGGCGACGGCGGCAGCCAGTGCCAGCACCCTTCCCACTCGCCTCGCGACGGTGGCGATCTTACGTCTGTCCGTGTCCATGTCTCTCCTGAGAGTTGGCGACAAGTACTCTGCCGCGTCGGGAACCACCGACGGCTCGACGCTGTGCGTAAGGTACTTGACGATTCCTTGGTTCGCGGCGGTCAGTTTTTTGACGGAGCGTCAGGTTGCTGTTCGGTCGACAACCGCATGCCGCCCGGCGGACCCACATGGGTTCGCCGGGCGGCTGTCGGCGGGCCGGCCTTACCTGGAGAGTCCGGCGGCGCGAACGATCGTCTGAGTGACGGTGTTGCCCCGGCTGTCACCTGCCTGCACGCGCAGGGTCAGGTAACGGGCCGTGGCGGGGGCGTGCAGCGTCACACTCACCCTGCCGTTGCCCTTGCCGCTGAGGCGCGCCGTCGTCCAGTGGGCGCCGTCGTCGTAGGACACCTCCACCTTCTTGGTGTGCACTGCCGCGCTCGGCCCGCCCTCCAGGTGCAGCGGAGTGACGAGCAGCGAGGAGTCGGCGGCCGCCCTGCCGTCGCCGGACGTCGGCAGGCCGTAGTCCAGCTGGATCAGGGGGAGTTGAACGGCATGCTCCGTGCTGCTGGGCGCGGAGGTGAATGTCCACTCGGTGCGCGTGGCGGTCGAGTACGGCAATGCCTCCGTCGCCGTACGGTCGGCCGTGTGCACCAGCCGGTAGGTGCCCTTCTTCGCCGGCACGGTTCCCCAGACCCCGCCACCTCCCTGGGCGATCACGGTGTCGCCCTGGTAAAGCGTGGTCTCCTGCTGGGTTTCGGCGCTGCCGAAGGGCACGTAGTTGGCGTGATCGCCGCCGGAGTCCCCCCAGGAGGGCACGGCGATGTCGACCTGGTTCCCGGTACGCACCGGGGGCTGGACGCTGCTGTTGATACGGGGACGCACCACGGGTCCGAACCAGTCAACGTCCGTGGTCCTGCCCGCCCGGTACGTGACCGGGCCTGACGCGCTGTAGGCGAGGGACTGGAGTTCGGCCTCTTCGGTCCAGGAGAAGCTGTGGTCGGTGCTGACGTAGTCGGTGCGATGCGTACTGGCGGTGCTCAGCCTGTTCGAGCCGACCCGGTACGTGGTCCAGGGGTGGACGTCGTAGCGGTTCTCGTACACCTCGCGGCCGGTGGGGTTGCGCAAGGAGGTCTCGACGCGAGCCAACTGGTTCGTCTTCGGGGCGTAGACGAGGTCCGCCGGTATACGGCCGGTCCAGGTGCGGACCAGGTCGTAGAGATAGGACGTGTCCGGACGCGAGACGGCTCGCAGGGGCACGCCACCGGTGGCGCCGGCCTTCACGCGCGTGATGAGCTTCTCGCCCTCGGTGCGGGAGAGCCCGGCCACCGCGATGGTCGATTTGATGACGGGCACGCGCAGCCGGCCGTCGAGGTCGTTGACGAACAGCAGAAGCCGCACTCCTGCGGCCTGCGCGGCCCTGATCTGGTCGTCCGAGAAGTCCTCGTCCTCGGAGTTCCAGCGCACCACGGCCGCCTTGCCCGCGGCGTCGACACCCTGGTAGTCCTCGCCGAGACCGGCGCCAGGATGGATGACGTCGAGGTCGTAGTCGCCCTGGGGCAGTTTCGTGGAGCCGGGCATGATCCAGAGATCGTCGAAGTCCTGCCCGCCCGAGGTCACGGACAGCAGTGGCTCCTGGTTGCGCCAGCGGGTGGTGAGGTACTGCTTGCCGTCACCGCCGGGTGCGGTGGGTGCCGTCCATATGCTGTCGAAGCCGTCGCCGACGAGGGTGCTGTCGGTGACCGAGGAACCGTCCTGGAAGGTGCGGTGATAGTCCAGGCGCTGGGAGAAGGTCTCCGTCCGGCGCGGAGTGACCGGCGTGATCTGGCGGAGTCGGGTGCCGTCCAGCACGAGGTCGGTGGGGCCGTTCACCTCGACCTGAGGGATGACCATGCGTGCGTACCCGGCCGATGCCGCCCCGTGCGTGCCCTGCACGCGGAAGTCGGCGTAGACGGTGTAGCGGCCCGGAGGCAGTATCTCGTCGGACTCGCCGCCACCGTAGAGGTAGGTGCCCGCGTACTCGTCGCCCTTGCGGTAGAAGGTCAGCGTTCCGTCCGTGGCCTCGCCGGACCGGCCGGTGATCTTCGTGCGCACGTGGAAGTGCCGCTGGCCCGTGCTGACGCCGAGCAATGTGCGGGTCAGCGCTGTTCCGTCGTGGGAGGCCGTCAGGTGCCCGGTCCAACGCTGCCCCTTGCCGGCCTTGTCGAGGTCCGTTGTGACCGTGGCGGTGGCGGTGGAGCGAGCGGGGACCTCGACACGGCTCGGAGCGACGGTGAACACGCCGGCGGGAGCGCCGTTCGTGTCGACGGTGAGGTCCACCGTGACGGGCGTGTCACCCGTGTTGGTGAAGGTGGCCGTGGACTTCACCGTGCCCTTGTCGGCTCCCGCGGAGTGGATGCCCGCGTCGAGCTTCCCGGTCGCGGTGAGTTCTGCCGTTGCCGCGGCGGCGCTGACCCGGCCGTTGCCGCCGTCGTCCGCGCTGATGGCCGGTGTCGGCTTGACGGTGCTGATCAGCGCGTCCTTGATGCGTGCGCCGGTCCAGTGGGGGTGAGCGGCTGCGACGAGTGCCGCGACACCGGCCACATGCGGGGTGGCCATGGATGTGCCGCTGGCGCTCATGTAGAAGCCCGTACCCGAGCTGCGGTACTGCGATCTCGCCGCCAGGACGGCGACGCCGGGCGCGGTGATCTCGGGCTTGAGGGCGTCGTCGCCGTAGCGAGGGCCGCGGCTGGAGAAATCGGCGATCGCGTCGGCGGAGTCCACCGCGCCGACGGTCAGGGCCGCGTCGGCCGTGCCAGGTGACCTGACGGTCCGGGCGCCGGGACCGTCGTTGCCGGCCGCGATGGTGAACAGGGCGCCGGTCTCGGCGCTCAGTTCGTTCACGGCCCGGGCGAGCACCGTCTCGCCGTCGGCGTTCTCGCTGCTGCCCAGGCTCATGCTGATGACTCGGGCGCGTGCGTCCCTGGCGGCCCATTCCATACCGGCCACGATCCAGGAGTCGTAGCCGAACCCCTGGTCGGACAGCACCTTGCCGACGTGCAGGTCCACGCCGGGTGCGACGCCCTTCTCCTTGCCGTCGGAAGCGGCGCCGCTGCCCGCGATCGTGGACGCGACGTGCGTGCCGTGGCCGTCACGGTCGACGACGTCCTCGCCGGGCACGAAGCTGGCGGAGTCCTCGACGGCGTCCCTCAGGTCGGGGTGCCCGGGGTCGTAGCCGGTGTCGAGGACGGCCACGTCGGTTCCGGCGCCAGTGTTCCCGCCGGCCCAGATCCCGGGTGCGCCGATCTGCGCGACCGTGTCGCTGAGCGTGGCTTCGGCGCGGCCGTCGAGCCACACCTTGGCGACGCCCCCGCGCAACGAGCCGTCGCCGCCGTCGGCCGTGGGCGCCAGGCCCGGTTCGGCACCGGTCAGCGCATTCCACAGGCCATGGGTGTCGTCACGGTCGGCGGCAACGGCCACGCCGTTCACGCTGGTGAGGGGACGGACGTCGGTGACGTCACCGGGGAGGGAGTGAGCGCGCCCGCGCAGTGTCGAGGCGGACGCCTCCCCACCCCCATAGGTGATGATCAGAGGCAGGCGTGCGAGTGAGGCGTCGTCGTAGCCGTCGGCCAACAGGCGCGTGACGTTGAACAGTTGGTCGTCGAGGGCCCCTGACGCCAGGTAGGTGCGCGCGGAGTCGGGATAGACGAAGGTGTCACCTCCCACGGTCAGCACCCGGGCGCCGACGGGCTCGCCGTCAGGGCCTTGGACGCTGAGGGTGCCGGGGCCGCCCCCGGCGTCGGGGGTGACGGTGACCTCGTCACCGGTGACCAGGGTGATGGTGGCAACGTTGTCAGAACGGAGGGGGAGGTCGGCCAGGTGTGTGGCCGGCGGACTGTCTGCGGAGGCGGTCACGAGCGGGGTCGCCGCTGTGGCCAGGAGAACGGCCGCCACGACGAGCAGGCGGTGCCCTCTTCCGGACGAGTGGTGTGCCAACGGAGTCCTTCGACTTGAATGGCTGTACAGGTCGACGGGAATCTATGCCTTGATGCGGGATCTCGGGAAGACCCTGGAGCGCAGGTAGCGTCTCGGCAATGACGGTGCAACACATCGAAGTTGAGGTAATCGGGAGCGCGAGCCCGGTCGCTTGGGTGGGAACCTGGCGGAGGCGGGTGCTGCATGCAATCGCCCCCGCCCACCTGCTGGGCGTCGCGGCGTGCACGGACCCCGGGGTCGCCGAAGGGGTGCTGCCGCTCGCCGATCACCCGGATGGGCGGATCAGATCGCCTGGGCGCAGTGGAACAGCCGGGGCAGGACGGCGCTGCCGACGGCGGCGATCGCGTCGATCTCCTCCTCGGAGGGGCGGGAGTGTTCCGGCAGCAGGTGGCCGAAGCCTTCGACGGCTGCCGCGTCCACCTCGATGTGGAACTGCAGGCCCCATGCCCGGGGGCCGAGCCGGAACGCCTGATGCGGGTACCGGTCGCTGGAGGCGAGGAGAAGGGCGCCCTCGGGGAGCGTGAAGGTGTCGTGGTGCCAGTGGAGCACCGGCATCTCTCGGCCGACGCCATGGAGCAGGGGGTCGTTCGCTGCGGCCGGGTCGAGGGTGACGCTTCCCGGGCCGATCTCCGGCTCGGACCCGCGTGTCACGTCCGCCCCCGCCGCCGAGGCCAGCAACTGGGCTCCGAGACACACGCCGAGCACCGGTACCTGTTCCCGCAGAGCCTGCCGCAGCAGGCGGCGTTCGGCGGCTAGGTGCGGGTGGCGGCGGTCGTCCAGGGCGTTCATCGGCCCCCCGAGGACGACGAGTCCGCCGGTGTCACGCAGGCCGGGTACGGGATCGCCGTCCCACAGGTGGTGCACCTGCAACTCCGCACCGGTCTCGGCGGCGGCGCCGGAGAGGAGGCCGGGGCCCTCGAAAGGGACATGCTGCAGGACGTGCCACGGACGGTCGGACATGCGGGTCTCCTCCGGTGTGGGTCAGCGGGGCCCGATCGGGCCGGTGAGGCCGTGAGCGGCACCCGGACGGACGGGGGACCGGGCGCCGCTCGATCCGGGGTGTCCGGATCGCCGGCACTACTTCACGGGGAGGGGGACCGGCGGGAAGTCGACCTCCGTGCGGCCGACGGAGTTGAAGTAGTTGGTGAAAACGTTCAGCGCCACGTTGGCGACGATCTCGCCGATCTCCCCGTCACCGAGCCCGGCGGCGCGGACCGCGTCGAGGTCCTCGTCACTCACGAAACCACGGGTCTCCAGCACCGTCCGGGCGAACTTCAGGGCCGCGGCGGTCTTCGGGTCGGACGCCTCGGCCCCGCCCGCGGTCTCGAGGTCCTTGGTGCTCACGCCCGCCCGCTCACCGAGCACGTGGTGCGCGGCGTAGCAGTACTCGCAGGAGTTCTCGGCGGCGGCGACCAGGGCGATCTGCTCGCGCGTGGCACCCGAGAGGGAGCCCTTGGAAAGCGAGCCGCTGAAGGAGAGGTACGCGTCGAGCACCGCGGGCGAGACGGCCATCGCGCGCATCATGTTCGGCGTCACGCCGAGAGCGCGGTCGACCTTGGCGAGCAGGGCCTTGGCCTCGTTGCCTGCGGTGGCGGGGTCGACGACGGAGAGTCGGGGCATGGGGTGTCCTTCCAGGGAGTGTGCCACGCACACGCACTTATTTGGCACTGCCAACTTAGATTGGCAGTGCCTACAATTGCAAGTACCGATTTCCAGGAGGCTCGCCATGACGGACGTGCCGGGCATGCCGCCCCACGAGCAGCTGATGGTGGGCCTTACGCGCCTCGGCCAGGCGCTGCGCATCAGCAGCTACCGCAACGCCGGTCCGTACCGGCTCTCACCGCTGCAGGCGGACATCCTCACGCTGCTCGCTGGAGACCCCAGGCCGCGCCGCCAGAGTGAACTGACCCGCACCCTGGCCTCCACGGCCCCCACGATCAGCGACGCGGTGAAGACACTCACCGCGAAGGAACTGGTGGAGCGCCGGCGCGACCCGGCCGACGCCCGCGCCGTCACCCTGACCCTCACCGGCGCGGGGCGTGCCGAGGCCGAGCGGCTGGTCCGCCTGCCCGAGGAGTTCGCCGAGGCCATGGACACCCTGACCGCGGACGACCTCGCGGCCATGCTGCGCGGCGCCAGCAGCATGATCAGGTCGCTGCAGGACAGCAAGGCCATCCCCGTGTCGCGGATGTGTCTGACCTGCGACCACTTCCGGCCCGAAGCGCACCCGGGCACGGACCGGCCCCATCACTGCGCCTTCGTGGACAACGCCTTCGGCGACGCGGAGCTGCGCCTGGACTGCCCCGACCACGCAGAGGTCGCTGGACCGGGGCAATGACGGCTGTCGGAGCTCCACGGACCCGCGCGCCCGTACGGCATCGGCCGTACGCGGCGTACGGCATCCTCAAACGTACCTCTGAAGGCGGCCGCGAAGGCTTCGAGCGCCCCTTACGGCGGGCACACTCCGGCGTACATGGGGTTCGCCGGCGCGGGGGTGGCGGGCGCCGGCTGAGGGGGTGTCACGCCATGACGGGTACGGGGAGCGTGCGGGAGACGCCGCACGAGATCGCGCTGTTGTCCGGCGGCCCGCGGGCCGCGGTCACGGTGGCCGTTGTCGCCCTGCATCTGCGGGGCGCGGTGGAGGCGGGGGTACCGGGCACGATAAGGGCGGCCGAAGGCGAGGCGGGGCGGGGCCTGCCCGCGCTTCCGCCGCCGGGCGTGTCGCTGGATGCGCCGGCGGACTGCGTCGGAGGTCAGGCGACGGCCGTTACGGGAGTGATGCGGGCGTCGTACCTGGAGAGTGCGGTGTACCACTGCCTGGACGAGCCCCGGGAGATGGGGGAGTTGGTCCGGCACGCGGATGTCCGGTGGGCGCTGGCGGAGGTGCGGGTCGGTCTCGCGGAGGCGGGGCTCTTGCGGTATCCGCTGCTGGGACCCACCAGGGCCGCCCGGCGGCGGCTGAAGCTGCTGCGGAGTGCGTACCCGTCGCCGACGAGCCGGCGCGGTGTGCCGGACCAGGACAAGCTGATCGCCGTTGCCCTGCACGGTGAGCCGGCCCTGCGTGTACTGGTGCCGCGTTTCGCCTTCCGGGCCGGTCTGACCGACCGGGTCAAGATCACCGACAAGGACTTCTTCCGTGGCTCGCCGAGTGGTGGCACCTACGGCGGCAGCGGAGGTTACCTCTACTGCGGCAGCGGTGGAGGCGGAGGCGGAGGCGGCGGGGAGTGAGCACGCCTGCGCCGGCCCGGACGCGCCGTGGGAGGGGCGGTGAACCGCCGTCTCTCCCACGACCACGCTCTGCGAGCGGTGCCGGTCAGGTGCCGGCCTTGGGGTAGAGCTGGTTGAGCACGGCGAAGTCGTTCGCCGACGGGTGCTGCGGGAACTCCGGTACGGACAGGCAGCTGTTGGTGGATCCGTTGTGGTCGAGTCCGAGGGCGTGACCCATCTCGTGACAGGCCACGCTGCGCCGGGCCGCGTAGGTGTTCGGGGTGACCTGGTCGTTGAGCTTGACCGTGACGGTGCCGTCGACGAAGTAGCCGCCGGACGTGGACGCTTCGGTCACGCCGTACCAGGCGGTCCCGTAGTTGCCGCTGTACACGTGCACGCAGTGCCGCCCGCCGCCGGGGCAGCCGGCGGTGTGCCACCGGTAGTAGGCGTCGATGCCGGGGGCCTGGTACCAGTCGACCCGGGCGTCGGTCACGGGCCAGGAGTCACCGCTGTGGTCGAGGAAGTAGACCTGCGGGTCGTTGAACGGGCCGTAGGCCCACTTGTGGCCGCACCAGGCGGAAGCGGTGCCGACGATGGGCGCGCATCCGGCGATGCCCACGTCGTTGAAGGTGTTCGCGTCCTGCACGCCGCGGACACCCTGGCGACGCAGGGTGCTGCGCAGTTCCTCGGACGTGACGCCCGGAGCGGGTTCGTAGATCGCGGTGTACGTGGTGCCGTCGGAGCGTGGCTGAATCACGTAGACGGCGTCGTCCGCCTCGGCGCGGGCGGGCGTCGACCCCGCCGAGGTGGTCGTGTCCGCCTGCACGGCCGGAGCCGAGAGCGCGACCACCAGAGCGGCCACCGCCACCCCGATCGCGGATCTCGTTCTTCGTAGCATTGGATCCCCCTGTCGCCCGGGGCCGCCTCCCACCGCTTCAGCGCGGCGGGATGCAGGAACGGCCGTGGACAGGGAGCAGACTGGCATGGCCTCGACAACTCAGGAACGGCGTGAATCCGCCAACCACTGGCGTGCCACAAACGCCGGAACGGCCTACCTCCCCTGGTCCACCACCGAGCTGGGGAGTCAGGTGCCGCTGATCACGGCCGCCGTCGCACGGCCGAGGCGCAGCGGTACGAGCTGTTACCCCTTGGCCCCGCTGGTGACGGCATGGCGAAGGGCGTCGCCGCGTTATCGTCGACTGGGTGAACGAAAGAGCGCTCGACGGGCTCCGGGCCTCCGGCGACGGCCACCGTCCCATGGCCGCGGTGGTGGCTCTCGGCCCGACCACCACCACTTCCGGCGCTCCGCCGCCTTCCAGCCGCCCGCGGTCTCCACCCCGGCGGAACAAGTCCTGCCGACCGCATGTTCACCCCACTCACCAGGGACGGCACCACGCCGGTAGCCGCACCGCACAGGCCCCCCACCGGAGCACCGAAGTGAGCACTGCCACCACCGCGACCTTCCCGGTCACGCTGCTTCGCGCCTTCCGGCGGCTGATGCCGCACCCCCCGTGGCTGCTCGGGCCCCTGCTGCTGATCGTGGCCATTCCGGTGGCCGACGCCTTCCTGCCCCCCGACATCCATCTGGCACACCTGCTCACCGTCGCCACCGCGGTCACCGCCGTCGGTGCGGGGCCGCGCGCCACGGCGCTGGTGGGCGCGGCCGCGCTCCTGGCGCTGACCGCCGCCGGCCTGGAGCGGCACACCCTGACGAGCGAAAGCGTGGTGGTCGAGTGGTGCGCGCTGGTCGCGGTCTCCGCCGTCCTGGTGGCGTTCGCCCATCTGCGGGACCGGCACGAGCGGGCGCTGCGGCGGGCGCGCTCGGTATCCGATACGGCACAGCGCGTGGTACTGCGGCCGCTCCCGGAGCGGGCCGGACCCGTGCGGCTCGCCTCGGAGTACCGCAGTGCCGACGCCGACACCCACGTCGGCGGCGACCTGTACGCCTCGGCCCGCACCGTCGGCTCCACCCGACTGATCATCGGCGACGTCCGCGGCAAGGGACTCGCCTCGATCAGCGACACGGCGATCGTGCTGGGTGCCTTCCGTGCCGCCGCCCACCGGGAGATGCCGCTGGCGGAGCTGGTCTCCTACGTCGAGGACGCGGTCCGCTGGGGACTGGCCGAGTTCTCCCCGTCCGAGACGGAACTCGCCGAACGGTTCGTGACCGCCGTCCTTGTGGACATCCCCGACGACGAGCCGGTCGTGCACATGGTCAGCTGTGGGCATCCGCCGCCCCTGCTGGTGCGGTCGGGCGGCACCGTGACGACGCTGCACGTGGCGGATCCCGCGCCGCCGCTCGGTCTGGCCGTCGGCGCGGCGTCCGCGCTCTCGTACGTGCCCGCCAGCTTCCCCTTCCGCGACGGTGACCGCCTGGTCCTCTACACCGATGGGGTCACCGAGGCCCGCGACCCGGGCGGCCGGTTCTATCCGCTCTCCGAACGTGTCGCGATGCGGGCGGACCATCAGCCGGCACCGCTCGTCGACGCCATCACCGCCGACCTGCGGGACCACGTCGGGGGCCGGCTGGGGGACGACATGGCCCTCGTCGTGGCGCAGAGGGGTCCGGGACCGGCCGGCGGCTGACCGGGGCGGTGACTCCGCGCACCGGGCAGCGGTCGTCCGGCGGATCATGTCGATGGTGTCCGGCATCTTCTGGACGTGCCGACCCGTCGCGAGGGATCGGCGTCCGCGCGTCATCGCTCAGCAGCCGGCGGCGCGATCCGCGCGGCCGGAAGCGTCCGTCCCAGCCGTGCCAGCGGGGACAGAGCCATCACGACCGGGGACAGCACCATGCCTGCGGCCGTCGCCAGGAGACTGGTGCGCAATCCCCACTCCTCGGCGAGGAATCCGCCGAAAAGAGAACCGAGCGGGGACATCCCCATCCCGACGAATGTGATCGTCGCGGCCGCGCGGCCTTGCATCCCGTCCGGTGTGACCGTCTGCCGGACGGCCATGATCGCCACGTTCACCAACTGGCCGCCGGCCCCGAACACGAAGTTGACCGCGAGGAGCGCGGGAACGGTCACCGCGGAGGAGCCGTGCAGCGCGGGGACACACAGGAACACGCCGTCGCCGAGTGCCGCCGAGGCCAGGAGTACCGGGCCGTACCCGAACCGGTTCGGCAGGCGGGCGGCCAGCACGGATCCCAGGAGCGCGCCCGGTCCCGTCGCCGCGAGTGCCAGCCCGACGGCGGTGCCGGACAGGTGCAGTTCCCGCGGCAGGAAGAGCAGATAGACGGTCATCACGGCCGCGAAGGAGAACTGGAAGGCGGCCGAGGCGAGGCACACGGCCCGCAGCGCGGTGTCGCCGACGATGAAACGCAGACCCTCGTGGATCCGCCGCCCGACCCCACTGGGGCCTTCCAGGCGCTCCGGAATCGATTCGACCCGGCGGATTCTGCGGATCGACAGGAACGACAGCGCGAAGAACAGAGCGCTGGAGGCGGCGGCGATCGGCGCCGACAGCAGGGACACCAAGGCACCGCCGAGGGCAGGACCGCCGATCTGAGCCGCGGACCGGCTGCCCTCCAGCGCGCTGTTGCCCCGCACCAGCTGATCGCGTCGCACCAGCCGTACGAGAGAGGCCTGGTATGCCACGTCGAAGAACACGGAAAGGGATCCGATGGCGAAGGCGGTCATGAACAGCGCGGGCAGTCCGAGCCAGCCGAAGAGGCCGGCCACGGCGGCGGCACCCAGGGCAAGCGTCCGGCCGACGTCCGTCAGCACCATCACGGTGCGAGTGCGCCACCTGTCCACCCACGCGCCGACGAAGAGCGAGAGCAACAGGATCGGCGCCTGGCCCAGGGCGCGCAGGACGCCCAGCTGGGTGGCACTGGCGTCGAGCGTCACCACGGCGAAGAGCGGAAGGACGACCAGACCTGTGTGTTCACCGAGTTGGGAGGCGGTCTGCCCCAGCCAGAGTCCGCGGAAGTCGCGGTCCCGCCACAGGCCTGCCGGAACGGGGCGACCGGAATCGGATGCAGCGGATGAGGTGGACGGCACAGGGATCCCTCGGGTTGCCGACAACGAAGCCCGCCCCCGGACACATGACAGGTGCGCCGACGGTTCAGGCGGGAGATGGCTCGCTGTGCCGCAACACCTTGGGCAGCACGCGATGACAGGCCGATCGGCCTACGACGTCAACGCGCGCTCGGAAGACCGGGCATGTCCGCAACTCCTCGTGGGTCAACTCGACGCACCCGGACATTAGCGCTCGGCGGCTCGACGTGAAAGGGAAATAAGGGCTCGGCACAGGCGGTCAGGTGAGCCCATATGTCCCGGCGAGTGCAGCGACCGTTTCGGCTATGCCTTGGCGTAGTTCCGCCAGGGCCACGACCTCGACACCGAGCCGTAGCAACTCGCCGCAGGCGTGCGCGGTGCTCTCCGTCGGGATGACCGCCTCGATCCATCCGTCGTCACCGACGGTCGTCGCGGTGGACTCGACCCCCGCACCACCTCCGGGGGAAGGTTGTCGGGCAGGCGTCGGCGGCCTCGTGGAGACAGGCGGATGGTGGCTGTGCCGGTGTAGCGACGCGACTGGAATTTCGTCGAGGTAGGAGGTCCAGTGCGCGCCCAGGTCGAAGTCCCGCGGTCGGTCGAACCGTTCGTCGCCAGGTGGAACACCGCCGTGGTCCGCCTCGTCGCGCAGTGCCGCCGGCAGCGCGGCCAGCAGCTTCAGCCGTGCTGCCGTCACCTCCGCCGAGAGCCCCAGGTCGGCGGCGGGGCCGGGCAGCCCGGCAAAGAACAGTGCCCGTGCCTCTCCCTGGCTCATCCCGGTCAGACGGGTGCGGTAACCGTCGAGGAGTTGGTACCCGCCGGCACGGCCCGGCTCCGCGTAGACCGGAACCCCGGAAGCCTGCAGACCCGCCAGATCGCGGTAGGCGGTCCGGACCGACACCCCCAGTTCGTCGGCGATCCCTCGGGCGGAAACGCGGCCACGGGATTGCGGCAACAGCAGCACCGACAACAGCCGACCAGCAGTCATGCGCGCATTCTCCCGGAAAACACTGACAGCCTCTGGCACACGGCTGCTCTACCGTCTGTCCCCTCCCGCCGCGAGCGACCGCCGGGAACCCGTGCCCGGAAGAGAAACGAACAGGAGCCTGCCGTGACTTCCGACGATCCTGCCGACCCCCCGCCGTGATCGAGCTCCGCCAGTACACCCTGCGTCCCGGCCGCCGCGACGAACTCATCGAGCTGTTCGACCGGGAGTTCATCGAAACCCAGGAGGAGGCCGGGATACTCGTGCGCGGCCAGTTCCGGGATCTCGACGACCCCGACCGCTTAGTCTGGCTGCGCGGGTTCCGGGACATGGCGGCACGGCACAGCGCACTGACGGCCTTCTACGACGAACCCGTCTGGGCAGGCACGGCCCGCAGGCCAACGCAGCCATGATCGACTCGGACGACGTCCTGCTGCTGCGACTTCTGTCGGACCGGAACAGCTTCGCCCTCTCACCGTCCGAGCGTCCCCATGTCGGCGCACCCGCACCGGACCGATACGTCGCCATCGCCGTCTGGTCCTTCCCTCCCGGACGGTCCGACGGCGTGACACTGATCCGGGACGGGCTCCTCCCCGTGCTCCGCGAGACGGACCCCGCGCCGCTCGCGGTCCTCACCACCGAGCCGGCACACAACACGTTCCCGAGGCTGCCCGTCCGCACCGGGGAGAACGTCGCCGCAGTCATCACCTCGTACCCCGGCGAGAGGGCCTGCCGACGGCACTTCGCCGGTCTTCGGGCGCACCCCCTCGTACGGGACGAGGTACTCCCGGGCATCGAGCGCGAACAGACGGCACCACCTCGGACACTGCGGCTGGCGCCCACCGGCCGTTCGCTCCTCTCCTGACCTCTCGCCTCGGGAGGCCAGGGAGGTGGAAGCAGCAGGCCCCTGCGGACGAGTGAACGCTCAGACGAGCCGCCACAGGTGGTCCGCGGTGCCGTTGTCCGCGAACTGGACCACCTGTGCGCTGTCGGCGGTGGACATCCGGTCCACTCCAAGGACCTTGCCACTGTTCTGGTTGCGAAGTCTGAACCAGCCGTCGCCGTCCTCGACGCGGGTCCACAGGTGGTCGGCGGTGCCGTTGTCCTCGAACTGGACGACGATGGCACTGTCGGCGGTGGACATCTGGTCCACCCCCAGAACCTTGCCGCTGTTCCCGTTACGGACGAGGAACCAGCCGTCGCCCCGGTCCACGAACTGCCAGGCGTGATCGGCGGTTCCGGTGTCGGAGAACTGCACCACCCGGGCGCTGTTGGCGAGAGACATGCCGTCCACGGCGAGCACCTTGCCGCTGTGCTTGTTCTGAATGCGACGGAACGGCGGCTCCGGGGTCCACGGTCGACCCTGCGCAGTAGCCACGGGGAAGGCGGTGATCCGTAGCCGGGCGGCGCCCATCGGGACGAGGGTGACCCGTTCGACGGCGGCGGTCGAACGGGCCGGGCCGTCCTGGAGCGGGGCGACGACGTTCTCGCTGTCGGCGATCCATTCCGGGATGCGGCGGGCGTCGGCGGTGATCCGCACGGGCACCGTCTCGTGGGTGAAGGGGTTGTCGGCGACGGGCCCGCCGGTGCGCGTCACGACCGCCCGGATGTCGGAGGCCAGACCGTAGTTCCATGGGGTGGTCGCGTGCACCTCGTACTCGGGGAAGGCCTCGGTGCCGGCGTACCGCACGTACCGCTCGCCGATCAGCAGCGAGTACGTCAGGGGTCCGTGGTCGACGCTGACCGCGCCGTGGTTGCCCGGCCAGGTCCGCAGCGTGGTGCGCTGGGGCAGCCGAAGGGTGACGGTGTCGCCGTCGCGCCAGGTCCGGTCGACACGGGCGAAGGCCGGTCCGTCCGGGGCGGCGACTCGCTGTCCGTTCACCGTGAGCCGCGGCCCCCGGCACCAGCCGGGCACCCGCAGCCGCAACGGGAAGGCCACGGGTGTCGGGGTGGCGACGGTGATCGTGACGGTTTCGCCGAAGGGGTAGTCCGTCTCCATGGTGAGCGTGACCGCCGTACGGGACGCCCCTGCGCCGGCGCGCACCTGGCTGGGCGCGTACATGGCGGCGACCAGACCGTTGTCGGGGCTGCCCAGCCACAGTTCCTCGGTGAAATAGGGCCAGCCCATCCCGTAGTTGTGCGGGCAGCAGCGGTAGTTGTCGACGCCGGGCTGGAACGCCTGCATGGCGAAGCCGTTCTGGAACTGCCCCTGGGTCTTGGCGCGGTTGTCGAGGTCGACGCTGTTGGCGCTGGTGACGTAGTGGATGGCCTTGCCCTGCGGATCGAGCGCCGCCGGCAACGTGTTGAACGCGAGGTCCTCGCACCGGTCCGCCCATACGGGATCACCGGTGATGCGCGTCAGCAGCTCGTGACTGGCCATGAACTCGACGACGCCGCAGGTCTCGAAGCCCTGCCGGGGGTCACCGAAGCCGGGTCGGCAGTTCTCGTCGCCGGCGAAGCCGCCGCCCGGGAAGTGCCCGTAGGCGCGCAGTACGTCCTCGTAGGCCCGGTAGGTGGCGCGGGTGAGGTCGGCGGAACCGGTGAACTGTGCGTACTGGGCCGGTTCACGGAAGCCCTGGGCGATGTTGACGTTGTGCGGACTGGGACTCGCCCCTGTCCAATTAGCGCCCCAGGTATGCATCTTGCCGGCGAGCTCCACCAGGAAGACCTCTCCGGTGCGGCCGTGCAGCCAGTGTGCGATGTCCAGCCCGTCGCCCCAGCGGTAGGAGACCCAGCTGGAGTCGAACGCCGGCTTGCCCTGCGCGTTCATGAAGCGCAGGAAACGGGTCATGAAGGGCACGATCCGGCTGTCGCCCGCGTACTCCTCCCAGGTGCGCAGCGCCATCAGGAGCGGCAGGAAGGGCCAGAAGTCGGGACCGCCGTTGAGTGAGGTGCGCAGGGCGCGCGGGCCGAAGAACCCGTCGCTCGCTTGCGTGGCCACAATGCCGTCGACCCAGCGGCGGGCGTTCGCCAGAGCGGCGGGATCCCTGGTCGCCACCGCGAGAGGAACGTAGCCGCGTAACCAGTAAGTGACTTCCTCCCAGCCCTGCTTGTCAGGGTTCACCCAGCCGGTTTCGGCGAAGTCAAGGAAGTGCGAGCGCTGCTCGAATCGGCCGAACAGGCCCGTCAGCAGCAGCCGGAGCTGGCCGGCCAGCCAGCCGCGCGCGGTGACGCTGCCGACGGGCAGTTTGCGGAAGGCGTCCTCGACGGCGAGCGGCGCGGCGGCCGAAGCAGGCTGGGGGACGCGGACGTCGAGCGTGACGGCACCCAGCGCCAGTGCGCTCGTGGTGAGGAAGGCGCGGCGGTCGACGGTCATGGGGAAGCTCCTGTCCGTGCGGGGGAGAGGGGAGCGTGCCACGGTCGTTTCCAGAGTCGTCCCGGAGGGGACGGGCGTGACCGCACGTGCGGTCACCTGGCTCCGTATATCGTTGTAAAAAATTCGTTGGTGACATGACAACACCTGGAGCGGGGCCTGTCCAGACGCCGGATCGGCCCTCCGCCGAGCCTGCCGAGGTGGCCGGCGGACGGGTGCGCGGGCGAGCGGGGTGCCGAACGGCTGGATGACGCCGCGTCAGCGCAGTGCGGACAGGACGCCGCGCGCCGCGTGCTCACCGAGCGTGCGGGTGATCACCCACGCGGCGAGGTACTGCGAGGCCAGGCAGCCGCCCGCCGTGGCGATGTTGCCCTCGCTGTGGAACGGCGTGTCCAGCACGGTGACGCCACGTGCTTCGACGAATGGCCGGGTCTTGATGTCCGTGCAGGCGGGCATGTCCTCCAGGAACCCGAGCCGGGCGAGCACGAGCGCGCCGGAGCACTGGGCGCCGACCGGCTGGCGCGAGGGTCGAGCCGCAGCCTGAGAGCAGCTGGTCGTCGGCGACGACGTCGCGAGCCTTGACACCGCTGCCGATCAGTCGAAGGCGACCACGGCTACCTGCATCACAACCCCTGGTACCGGCCACTTGCCCTTTGCAAGTGCTCTGGCCCTCACCGCATCGGTCTGTGGGGGGCGCCAGCTGCGCCACGGTTCCGCCGCGAAGCTCCGCGCGCCGTGGCCCTCGTCAGCAGCGATCCCGCGGTATGAGCACCTCATATGACGGCGAGCCCCCTGCCTGGCCGTACGGTCAGGTACTCAGGTGGGCCGCAGGGTCGGCGTCGACCTCGCGCACCGGTCGGAACTCCACGGCCACCACACCGTCGACGTTGCGGCACAGTTCCTCCAGCGCGGGGATCGTGAGCCGGGAGGAGAGCCGTCCGCTCAGGACGACCTGTCCGTGCGTCACGTCGACCTGGACGTCCGAGGGGGCCTGGCCCAATGCCTTGACCAGGACCTCCTCCACGATCTCCGTACGGATCGCCTGATCCTTGCGGAGGAAGACCCGGAGCAGATCGCTTCGGCTCACCACGCCGATCAGCCGCCGTTCGTCGTCGACCACCAGGAGCCGTTTGATGCCGTGCCGGGCCATCACCCGGGCGGCCTCGACGACGCTCCAGTCCTCACGTGCGCAGACGGCGGGTGACGTCATCAGCCCCGCCGCGTCGGTGGCGAGAGCCTTGTCGGGCCGCAGGCGGACGCTTGGTTCCGCCGCGTCGTCATCCTGCCCGCCCCATATCTTGTGCAGGAGGTCCGCCTCCGAGACCACTCCCACCGGACGGTCCTCGTCGTCCACCACGGGCACCGCGGTGATGTCGTACTCCTGCAGCAGATGAGCGATCTCCTTGAACGGCGTACCGCCCTGTACGCGCACGACGGCGCCGCTCATCAGGTCGCGGACCTTCAGGTGGTTCATGCGGACCCGTCCCTTTTCTGATCACCGAAGGAAGAGCCCAGTGGCGCCTGGGTGATGCGTCTGACTCGCATACCTCCACTGTGCCGGACGCGGGG
The DNA here is from genome assembly GCF_040686175.1 of Streptomyces sp. NPDC086077. Taxonomy (NCBI): domain Bacteria; kingdom Bacillati; phylum Actinomycetota; class Actinomycetes; order Kitasatosporales; family Streptomycetaceae; genus Streptomyces; species Streptomyces sp. NPDC086077. Next base: position 83,096 of record NZ_JBFBJT010000006.1, read on the forward strand.
TCGGCAGGCGATCAATGATCGTGCCGCCGGAGGGCGCGACACGGGGAAGGAGCCGACGCGACACCCTGAGGTGGGGATCCCGATCTGTCGCGTTTCGTGTGTATATGATCACACTGAGTAGTCGAGCCGGGCGCCATGCCTGGACAGGAAGGGGTTACATCATGTTCAAGTTCAAGCGTGCCGCGGTGGTGGCCGTGGCGGTCGCGGGGCTCTCCACCCTCGGTGCCGGGGTCAGCTTCGCCGGTGACGAGGAAGGGATGCCGCCGGTCATCGCCGAGGCCAACTCGACGGCCGACGCCACGGCCGTCGGTGGCGACTTCGTCCTCGAGCCCGAGCAGGAGCAGGAGCACGGCGAGCACCACGAGGGCGAGGGCGAGTAACGACGTACTGAAAGCTCATCCTCTCGGTACCGGTCAGGGCACCTTCTTCGGAAGACAGATGTACTTGGCACAGCCGCGACGTCTGATCAGGTACCGACTCGGCCTGGGCGACAGTGCACTGCCCCGGGCGCACACCCCGTAAGGGCGTCTGCGCCCGGGTTCCTGTCGGAGCGGATGTGTGCGAGTCCCCGCGCCCGAGCGGGCAGAGCTCTTGACCGTGCGTCGCGGTCAGGGGCGCCGGCTGGATCGGCGTCCCGACCGGCGGGCGACCAGGAGAAGCGCAACCGTGGCCAGCAGCGCGGCGATGCCCGGTGCGGTGAGGCGAGCCCATCGGATGGCCATGCCCCCGAGGGCGGCCCCGACGGGCATACAGACGATGATCAGCGCGACGTTTCTGTCGAACCGCCGGTTCTGCACCAGCTCCGCGATCACGCTGGTCATCGCGCCGGTCAGGTAAGAGGTGCTGGCGGCGCCCCTGGTCGCCACGCGGACCCCGCCACCCTGGCAGCCCATGGCCAGCGCGCTGGCGGCGAGCAGGACTGCCCGCTGGACGCTCCCCGGCTCGCCGTCCACGATCATCCAGGTCACCGACACCGACCACAGGACAAGGGTCTCGACGGCCAGCGCGCCTTTCAGACCCATCGCGTCCGGGCGCCGACGGAAAGAACTCACGGCAACCTTGCTGCCGACCGCCGTGCCCGCCCAGTATGCGAGGATCGCCAAGGCCGCGAGCCGCGCGACGGAAGGGTCACCGACGCCCGATGCGAGGCCCAGCAGGGCCAGATTGGCGGTCATCACACTGGTGAAGACACCGCCGAGGGCCAGGTACCCGACGGTGTTCACACATCCAGCCGTCGTGGTGAGGAGCACCTGCCCCGTGAGGTCCAGGACCTGGGTCGGTGCGGCGTCGTGGGAGGTGTTCATCGGCCCGTTCGTGCGTGACTGGTCAAGGCTTGTCCCCCCGCGTGGCAGGCAGGGCGGGCGGTCCGTGGAGGACGGCGCTTGTGTGGGAGCGACCAGATTCTCACCGGAGCGGCGGAACGCACGGCATGCGGAGCCCGGACACGCCGTGGCCGCCTGTCTCCCGACCGACCGGGCCGAGCTGCTCCGAGGATGCGGCTGCCGCCCGCGCGCCGATCGCCCGAGTCGCCGCTAGGGCTCGACCAATTGCTGTTCGGCCCAGATCGTCTTGCCGCTGTCCCCGTAGCGCGTGCCCCAGCGGCCGGCGAGGGAGGCGACGAGGAACAGGCCCCGTCCGCCTTCGTCCTGCAGTCGCGCATGCCTCAGGTGGGGCGCGGTGTCCGCGTCGTCGGACACCTCGACGGTCAGCGTCCGGTCGAGGATCAGCCGGAGCCGGATGGGTCCCTGGGCGTGGGTGACGACGTTGGTCGTCAGTTCGCTGACGACGAGTTCCATCACGGCGGCCTCCTCCTCCAGCCCCCAGTGCGCCAGCCGCTCCCGTGCCGCGCGCCGCGCCTCGCCGACCGAGGAGGGCTGCGCGGGGAAGGTCCAGTACGCGACGTGTCCGGGATCCAGGCGCCGGGTCCTGGCCAGGAGGAGCGCCGCTCCGTCCTGCGGGATCGTGCGCAGGACCTTGTACGCGGCCGCGTCGCAGATCTCCGCGGGACGGGCCGAGACGTCGTTCACCACCTCCCACAGCCCGCGCAGCCGGTCGTCCGCCTCGGCCGGGTGGCGCTCCGCGCTGCCGTCGGAGTAGAGAGAGAGCAGGCTGTCGACCTTGATGTCCGTGGTGGACGACTCGTAGGGGATCCCGCGGCCGAGTGCGGGACCGACGGGCACGTCGAGCTGGCTCACCACGCCCTCGGGGCTGGTGATCAGCGGGGCCGGATGGCCGGCCGATGCTGCCGTGCACTGCTGGCTGACCGGGTCGTAGACCAGGTACGCGCAGGTGGCGCTGAAGGGGGGCCGTGCCTGGTGGAGTGTCACCGGGTCGTCGTCCTGTTCGCGTGCCAGGCGCTGGGTGGCGTCGTCGAGGTGCGCCAGCAGTTCGTCCGGTGGCAGGTCCATCTCGGCCAGCGTGGAGACCGCGGTGCGCAGGCGGCCCATCGCCACCGAGGCGTGGAGATCCTCGCCCGGAACGTATCCGATGACCAGTCCGACGCGGCAGCTGGGGAGCTCGAGGACGTCGAACCAGTGGGCCCCGTAGCGTCCGGGCACGTAGCAGTGCGAGGGCTCCACGGCCGTCACCTCGGGCGGGGTGCGCGGCAGGAGGCTGCGTTGCAGCGCGGTATTGACCGTGCGCTCGCGGGTGAAGCGACGGGCGTTGTCGACGCACAGCGCGGTGCACGCCGTCAGCTGGGTCGCCAGCGCCAGGTCCTCCTCGTCGAAGGTGTCCGAGCGAGAACCCTCCCGGTAGTAGCTGACCAGGCCGAGCAACAGCCCGTGGACGGTGAGCGGTGCCACGATCAGTGAGTGCACTCCCGCCCGGGTGAGGAACTCGGCCCGCAGCGAGTCGTGGTCCAGCCAGCCGTCGGCCGAGCGGACGGAGTCCACCAGTCGTGGACGCAGATCGGCGAGCGCCTGCGTGTAGGGCGTGGGGGAGGTGAAGGAACTGGCCCCGCCCACCGGGTAGGCACCGTACCCGCCGTCCTTGGCCCGGAACGCTGCCCGCCGCATCGGCAGCAGGGTGCTCACCGGCCCGATCGGCGCGTCACCGGCGAGAACGGATTCCAGCAGGTCGACCGAGACGCCGTCCGCGAAGCGGGGGACGGCCATGTCGGCGAGCTCCTGGGCCGTCCGCAGTGCGTCGAGGGAGGTGCCGATCTGGGAACGGGCGACGTTCAGGAGATCGAGTTCGTCCTGCTTGCGGACCTGTTCGGTGATGTCGTGGACCATGGCGGCCGCGCCGATCGCCTGGTCCCCGTCGTGCAGCAGGAAGCCGCTGACGGCGTACACGTGCCGGTGGTGGGGGTCGTCGCTCGGGCGGCCGGGCACCCGCTGGTCGACGACCGGACTGCCGTCCCGCACGACCTGATCCATGATCGGCCAGACCGGGATCCCGGAGTCCATAGTCCTCAACTCCGCCCCGAGCACCTCTTCCTCCGGTTGGCCACGCATGGCCAGAGCCGCCGCGTTGGACCGCAGCACGCGCAGGTCCAGGTCGTAGACCTCAAGACCCGCCCGCGCCTGGCGGAACAGGGCCGTCTCGAAGATCTCGGCCGCGGCGGACCCGTCGGTGGTGCCCGTCATGGTGTGGCCCGCCGATGTCGTTGTGCATGAGGCATGATCCACCTCATTTCTCCTCGACATAGGCCAGTTAACCCGCCGACCACGCCGCCGCGCCACCGGGGCCGCACCCCACGCGTCGGCGCGGCGGACCGTCAAGGGCCCCGCGGGGACGCCCCAGGGTTTCGAAGTAAAGGACCAGCCCGCCGCGGGACGGTCTGTGGTCACCTGCCGTCGGTTGCCGATCCCGGGGCAACCTCCTGCGGGGGCCGATGGTCTGACCCGTTGCCCGGAAGTCCACTGGAGGACACCCACTGTTTCCCCGTGTGAGGACACATGCGTATGAGACCCGTAGTCGCCGTGCTGGGCACCACCGCCGCATTGGCGACTCTCACCGCACCCGGCGCCCACGCCGACGAGGGGCGCGGCAACACGAAGATCACCAACGTCGTCGTCAACGGCGGCAAGGGCATCCCCGTCGGCACCGGCGGCAGGTTCTTCGGCTACAGGATCAGCGCCTCCGACAACTCAGGCCTGCGCAGCGTCGAGGCGTGGCTGTGGCGGGGGACGAGCTTCGACAAGCGGACCGCCCTCACCGGCGGGGCCGGTGCGCACTGCGACCGGAGCCCGTGCGTCGCCGGGTCCGAGATCGAGCCGAGGCGCGAGGGGCTGACCAACGCCGACGCGGGCACCTGGCGTGTCCGGGTCTCCGCGTACGCTCAGGACGGGGACCACCGAACCCTCGACCAGGCGGCCACGGCCCAGGTGCTGCGCATCGCCAAGGTCACCACTCACGCCTTTCCGACGTCGGTGAAGAAGGGCTACCCCGTCGTCCTCAGCGGCGACCTCATCCGGGCGGACTGGGAGCGGCAGAAGTACGTCGCCTTCGGCGGTCAGCCTGTGCGGGTGCAGTTCCGCGCCGAGAACTCGGGCAGCTTCACAACGGTCAAGGTCATCAAGGCGGACAGCAAGGGCTTCCTCAGGACAACCGTCAGGGCCACGGCCGACGGCTACTGGCGCTTCCGGTTCTGGGGCTCGTCGACCACCGCCGCGGCGGCCAACGCCGGGGCGTACGTGGACGCCAAGTAGCTTTCCCGCACCGGCCCTCGTGGCCCGCACACCGAGATCGGAAGGCGACCGAAGTCGGTTCCACAATGTTCTTGTGCATCGTCGCGGCGCCGAACACCATCTACGCGACATCGCGCTGCGGGCGTGGGTGTATCGCGCGCTCCTCGCCGCCGCGCTGCTGACCGTTGCGCTGACGACGGCCGTGCTGGCCGCGCTCACCGCGTACTCGGGAGCGATAGGTGACGCGGCAGTGCGGCGGTCGCTCGCCGAGCAGGGCACCGCTGCCGAGGCCGCGCTGGTCGTCAAGGCCGACGTGCCGGGCGGCGAACGGCAGGCGGCCGAGGACGCCGTGCGGGCCGGGGGGGGGCGCCACATTCGCCGGGCTGCCCGTGCGGGTGCAGGCACCCCGTGTCCGGGAAGCGGGGTGACGATCACCGAGCCGACCGGCCCGGCGAAACCGTCCGGGATCACCCAGTCGGGAATGGCGGCCGGGTCGATCCAGCGGGCCGGGACAGGGGGATAGCCCTGCAGTGCCTCGGCCAGGCCCGGCACGGTGGCGACATCGACCCTCCGGATCGTCTCCGTCACGGGGCCGCCCTGACGGGCGTAGGAGATCTGGTGGCCGCGCCCCTGGGGCGGGGCGACGAGGACGGCGGCTTCGGCGAGATGCTCCGCGGCCATGGAAGCAGCCATTTCCATGCAGCGCGGCACGTTCAGCGTGGACAGCAGTGCGCTGGAAGCCTTCGAGAGGACCTCCGAACGCGTCTGCGCGGTGTTCAGCGCCGTCTCCGCCACGTGCCGGTCGGTCTCGTCGAACGGCACCGGCGCGTCCCGATGCGGGCCGCCGCGCGCAGGATCGACGAAATGGGGGCCGAGCTGATCGCCGAACAGCCAGTGGTGGGTACCGGACTCTTCCTCAGTCATGCCGCGGGCTCCGTCGACGTTCCGTTGCCGCGCCGGCGCCCTGCGCGGCGCGGCGGCTCCTTCGCAGATCAAAGCGCACGACAAGCACGGGCGGTACGCGGCACACGCCGGGGGCCTCGCTGCTGCCGGCCTCGACGGTCTTCGGGCCGCGGCCCCGCCGCCATGTTGTGTTCGCGGATTGCCGGGAAGACGAGATGAGCACGGTGACCGGCCGAAGGAGAGACAGTGGCGCAGGACTCATCGCTCAGGGCAGTGGGATGGGCGCGTTCGCTGCCTGTCAGCAGCGGAGTGAAGGCGGCAAGGGACTGGACGCGGACGCATCTGGCGGCGCTCGACTGGGAGCGGACGGCACCGGATCTGGTGGACTCGGTGGTGCTGGCCGTGTCGGAACTGGTGACCAACGCGCACGTGCATGCCCGCAGCACGGCGCAGCTCATCCTCACCTGGGACACGGAATGCCTGCACGTGACCGTGCACGACGCGTCGAGTCGGCTCCCCGAACAACGCGGTTCGGACGATGGGGCGCTCGGAGGGCGCGGGCTGCTCCTGGTCGATGCCCTCGCCGATGACTTGCAGGCCCACCCTTGCCCTCGTGGCAAGGACGTCACCGCCTGCTTCCAGCCGCCGCCCGCGTCTGCCCGGGCCGGCACAGAGGGCGAAGGGTGAGGGCGGGGGTTGGGGGGACGCGGCAGGGTGTCTCGTCCACGGGAGATGAACGGGCTCTCGCCGCCGATCCGGCGGCAAGGTCCTTCTACGGGGCCTCAACTGCCGACGGGCCCCGCGTGTGCCCCGTCTCGACCGTCTTCCCTGTCGCCGTCTCCCTCGCCCCGGGGAGACGGATCCCCCACGCACGGGACCCGGCCGTGCTCGTCCGCGGATGGATTGGACGCGACGCACGCACGACGACGACATCGTCCGGCGGTTGCGCGCCCCGTGGACCACGCCGACCACTCCGCCGGCACCTTCGAACAGCGCCTCACCCTCCTGCACACCGGCGCGGAACGTCCCACGATCCTGGCCACGACCGGCTACGAGGTCCCGCTCTGGCCCCGCCGCACCGAGCCGGCGATACCGCCGGCCGGCGGTGAGGACGATGCCCTGATGCCGGTAGCGAGGCGAGCCGGCAGTCACACGAGGGCCTTCAGGGGCCGGCCACCTCCTCGAAGCGTTGTTCCAGGAGCACTTCACCGTCCTTTCCGTACGCCCTGACCGTGTAGTCGGTGTCCACGGTCGAGGCGTCGGAGAAGGCGTAGTACGTGCCCCATCCCGTATCCCCGGGCAACGTCAGTGCCGTGGCGGTCCGGCGGAGTCCGGAGTCGAAGACGAGTTCTATCCACGCGGGTGGAGTTCTGGCGCGGAAGGCTCCGAAGTACAGAGGCGGCCCGTCGCCCACGTCGAGGCCTGAGCTGAGGCTGTCGGGGCCGAGGCTGTCGCCGATGGAGTCCCTGGCTTGTTCGATGGCGGCACTGATGTCGCCGTTGCTCACCACGAAGTTCTGCCGCCCCTCCGGGAGCAGCGCCATCCGGTGGCCGTGGCCGATGTCCACGGGCGTGTACGGGGAGACGGTGCGAGGGCCCCGGGGTTCCGGTGACGGAGCGGGGCGGGGTGTCGCCGTGGCCGTGGCCGTGGCCGTCGGAGGCGTCGGCCGAGTCCGGGCCAGGTCCGTCAGGCCCACGGCCGTGAGCGCGACCACCGCGGTGACGGCGCCGGTCGCGACGACGGTACGGCGGCGGCGTGCGACGCGGCCCCTGCGCACGACGTGGTCGACCGGGGCGGGGCTGGTGGGGAACGTGTCCGCCTCGTGGCGGAGGAGTTCGCCGAGTCGCTGGTCGTCAGTCACGACCGCTCCCTCTCGTGCCGCGGCCACGGCCGAGTGTGGCCGGTTCGGACATGACCGCGTGTTCGCGAAGCTTCTTCAGTGCTCGGGCCGTATGGCTGCGCACCGTGCCGACGGTGGTGCCGAGCAGTCGCGCGACCTCGCTCTCGCTGCGGTCCTCCAGATACCGCAGCACGGTGACCGCTCGCTGTTTCGGCGGAAGCCGGGAGAGCGCGTCGAGTACCGCGCTGCGCTCGGCGAAGCCGTCGGTGTGGTCCGGGGCCTCCGGCTCCGGGAACCGCGTCGTCAGCCATTCACGGCCCTTCATCCGGCGCAGCCGGTCCACATTGATATTGATCATGATTCGCCAGACGTAGGCGTCGGGATCGTCCGTGCGCCGTATGCGTTCCCACTTCACGTAGGCCTTGGCGAGGGCTGTCTGGACCAGGTCCTCCGCGTCGTGGTGTTGCCCCGTCAGCAGGTGCGCGGTGCGCAGCATACGGGGCCAGCGGCTGACCATGAACGCCCGGAACTCCGCCTCCGTGCTCGTCTTCAATCGAGTCCTCGGGTTGGCCGCCGCCGGTCCGGGCCACACCGTCGTGCCGGCGCCCGCAACGCGGGACGGCACGACGGCGTGACCTCAGCTCCAGGCGTGCGGAAAGGGCGTCAGCGGCTTGCGGGCGAGGCGTCGTACGTCAGGTCGGCGAGGACCGAGCCGTCCGCGCCGTACGCGGTGACCGTGACCGTCCCCTGTGGCCTGCCGGTGCCGGCCGCGTCGTGGAAGTACGTGCCCCAGCCCGGCCTGCCGGGCAGTCTCAGCATGCCGGCCTCCACCTCGGCGCCGGTGCCGAGGCGCAGGGTGATGCGCGCCGGTACCTCGTCGGTGCGGAAGGCGCCGGTGAACAGTACGTCGTCCCCGTCGATGCCCATCCCGCCGCTGAGGCTGTTGGGGCGGATGTCGTCACCGACGAGGCTCTTGGCCTGCTGAACGGCCTCCTCGAAGTCGTTCCACGCCACCACGTAGTTCTGCTTGCCCTTGGGCAGGAGTCCCATTTTCGCCCCCTGACCGATCTCCACCGGCTGGTACGGGCGCACGACCCGCGGACCGGTGGTAGAAACGTCGGCGCGCGCGGGCGTTGCCGCCCCCGCCTGTTCCTGGCGGCCCTCGGCCGCCGTGCCCGCCGCGACGGTCAGGCCTTCCGCGTCGGCACCGCCGGAGGCCTGGCCGCCCCCGGCGAGAGCCGTGCCCGTCCCGGCCGCCAACGCCGCCGTCACGACCGCCGCCATGACGACCCTGTTCATCCTCATGAATCCTCCGCTGATCCGTCCGCTCGGTGAATGGCTACACGTCTCAGACGCCAGACGACCCCTGCACCTATGTCGCAACGGAGGGATTTTTTCCACGGAGTCGGACTCGAAGTCGGAGGGCGGACCGGAGCCAGGGTCGCGTGCGAGGAGTGGCCGGAGTGCCTGGACCGCAGGAGGGCCCGAGCGAGTCCGAGGGCGTCGGTGCGCCACAAACCGCGGTGCGGCGGGTTCGGGCGTGTTCAGGCGTGGAACTCGGTGAGGTCGATGTGGTGCACGCGCAGCGGGAAGCCGCATTCCGGGTGGGTGGTGTCGCGGACGGGTGTCATTCCGAGCTTGTGGATCACGTTCTCGGAGGCGTCGTTGCCGATGCGGTTGATGCTGATGACGCGGTCGAGGCCGCGGTCCTGGAGGGCGAACTCCAGTGTGGCGTGGGCAGCTTCGGATGCGTATCCCTGGCCCCAGAACTGTGAGCCGAACTGCCAACTGATCGCCACGGCGGGCAGAACCTCGGGCAGGAACTCGGGCACGGACAGTCCCGTGAGTCCGGCCAGTTCACCCGAGGCCAGCAGTTCGACGGCGAAGAGGCCGAAGCCTTCCTCGTCCCATTCCTCCTCCCACTGCTCGATGTCCTGCGCCGTCTGCTCCAGGCTGCGCGTCGAGCCGTCGCCGATCCAGCGCATGACTTGCTGATCGGCGTTGATCTCGGCCATGGGCACGAGGTCGTCGTCGTGCCAGCGGCGGAGGATGAGGCGGGGGGTCCGGATCTCGATCATGGCGCCCATCCTGCCGAAGTCGACGGCCTCATGGGTAATCAGTTGTCCTGGCGGTGCACCGCACAGCCCGGTGTCCGCAGTGACCAGCATCTCCGCTTGCGTGATCCTGTTCACCCGATTGCATCGCGTGAGCTGGCTCGGCGCCACGGACGCGTGAAGCGTGTTGCCGTAGAGCCCGACGGAAGGCCAGAACGGCATGAGCGCGGTCCATGGCATACGACGCCGCACACGGCGTCTTCACGGTGCGGTGGCTGGATTCGCCGTCGCCCTCCTGTGCGCTGCCCCGGCGGGGTCAAGGCGCTGGTCTACGTCGCCGCCTTCAGCCCGGCGGTGGGAGAAAGTGCTCTGGAACTGTCCAGCAAGTTCCCCGGGAGCACTCTCGGGAGCGCCCTCAAGAACGTGCCGTTCCCCCTTCCCGGCGGTGGCACCGGTACCGACCAGTACATCAAGGACGAGAAGTTCCACGACCAGTTCGCCGCCGACGTGCCCAGGTCGGTCACCGACCTGATGGCCGCCACTCAGCGTCCCGTGGCCGCCTCGGCCCTGCAGGACAAGGCCACCGAGGCCGCCTGGAAGACGATCCCCGCCTGGACCCTGGTCACCACCGAGGACCGCAACATCCCGCCGGCCTCGCAACGTTTCATGGCCCGGCGCGCCCATGCGCACACCGTCGAGGTCAAGGCGTCCCACGCCGTCGCGGTGTCCCAGCCGGGCGCGGTCACCCGCCTGATCGAGCAGGCCGCACAGACCGTCGGCCCCTCGATGACCGCTGACGATTCTTCGGGCAGGTCCCTCGCCGATACCGGCTCCGGGCGGCGGACCACGCACGCCGTCCTTCTCGGCGGCATATCCGCCGCGTCCGTGACCACAGGTGCGGCTGTCGTCCTCCTCGGCCGACGGTGGCGATCGCAAGCGAATCGCGGTCGCTGATGCTGCCGGCGGCGCGGCCGGAGCCGAGACCGGAGGCGCACCGTGAGTAGTGTCCTCGGCGACCCCACACTCTCGATCGAGTTCCTCACGGAGAACGTCGGCGAGGGCAGCGAGCGCCTCCGGCCGAGGCCGATGCCGCGCCCGCGGGGTCCTTCGCCGCACTTGAGGAAACGCCCGGAGTTCCTGGCCTTGACCTGCCCGGCCTCGACATCGCCGCCCTCGCGCGCGGCTTCGGGTGCCGGGCCCTGGACGTCACCGACACAGCTGACCCGGAACGCGAGTTCCTGGCCGCCGTCGGATCGGACGGCCCGACAGTCACTGTCGTGGCGACCGAACCCGAGAAGACGGAACCGGGCTGAGAGCTCAGGTGTCCACAGGTTCCACGGGCGGGGCGGGTGGACGACGCCGCCCGATCCGTCCCTACTTGCTGAGCCAGAGGTCTGGGCCGAAGACCTCGTAGTGGATGGCGGAGGGGTGTATGCCCTTGGCCAGCAGCTCGCCGCGCACAGCGCGCATGAAGGGCAGCGGCCCGCAGAGATAGGCGGCGGTGCCGGCGTCGGGGGTGAGGTGGTCGAGCGAGGCCCGGCCGGCGAAGACGTTGGCGGCGGGGGAGTGGTGGTGGTCGTTCTCGTACCACAGGTGCAAGTCGGCGTTGGCCAGGCGGTCGACGAGATCGGCCTGCTCGTGACGGTGCACGTGGTCGCGCGGCGTACGGTCGGCGTGGACGACGGTGACGGGGCGCGTGGAGGAGGTGAGAGCGAGGTGGTCGAGCATCGACAGCATCGGGGTGATGCCGATGCCCGCGGACGCGAGGAAGAGCGGGGAGCCGGTGTCGGGCAGGACGAGGTCACCCGCCGGCAGCGAGACCTCCAAGGGGTCTCCGACCTCGGCGTGGGCGTGCAGCCATGACGAGACCTCCCCGTCCGGGACCCTGCCGTCGGCGTCGCGCTCACGCTTGACGGTGATGCGCCAGGTCTTCTGGCCGGGGGCGGTGGACAGGCTGTACTGGCGGATCTGGTGGGCACCGTCGGGCAGGGCGACACGAACGCTGACGTACTGGCCGGGCCGGAAGGGTGTGGCGGGACGGCCGTCGGTCCGGCGCAGGACCAGGGAGACGGCGTCGTCGGACTCCTGGTGCCGCTCGGTGATCTTCATACGCTGCCATACGTCACCGTTCTCGACGCCGGCCTGGGCGTACAGGCGGGCCTCGATGGCGATCAGGGCGTTGGCCATCAGCCAGTAGACCTCGTCCCAGGCGGCGGCGACCTCGGTGGTGACGGCCTCACCGAGGACCTCGGCGACCGCGCCGAGCAGGTGGCGTCCGACCAAGGTGTACTGGTCGGCGGTGATGCCCAGCGAGACGTGCTTGTGGGCGATGCGCGACAGGAGGGCGTCCGGGCGCTCGTCGGGCCGTTCCACCAGCATGGTGGCGAAGGCGGCCACCGAACCGGCCAGGGCCTCGCGCTGGGAGCCGGTGACCTGGTTGGTGCGGTTGAAGAGGTTCCGCAGCAGTTCAGGGTGGTCTTCGAACAGGCGCTCGTAGAACCGGGCCGTGATCGACGTCAGTGAGGCTCCGACCACGGGAAGCGTCGCCCGGACAATGGGCTCCGACTGCGCAGAAAGCATCAGGCACTCTCCTCTTTCGGTGTTGGCTTTAACTGGTATTCAAAATGCGTATTTTTGGTCGCGCAGGGCCTGTGCGACGGTCGTCGTTGCGATGGTGTGAGACGGTCGGGGGGCTACGGCGCCGCCGGCGGCCGGGGTCGGTCAGTCCGGGGGAGCGCCCAGCGACAGCAGTACGGGCCCCGTCGGCGCCGTCACCAGATCGGCCACGGTCACGCCGTTCAGTGAGGAGTAGAAAGCCTCCTGCGCCTCCAGTAGTGCCCGTCGCAGTCGGCAGGCACCCGCGAGGGGGCAGGGGGCGTCCCCCTCGCAGACCACGGCTTCCCGGTGCCCCTCCAGGGTCCTGACCAGATCGCCCACGCGCGTACGGCGGCCCGTGTCGGTGAGTGAGAGCCCGCCGTTACGTCCGCGACGTGCCTCGATCACCCCCAGTCTCTGCAGCTGCGCGATGGCCTTGGCCATGTGCGTGTAGGGGACATTCATCGAGGCGGCGATCTGCCGTGTGGTCAGCAACTCCTCGTCGTCCACGACGGCAAGGCGCATCACCGCCCGGAGTGCGAGGTCCGTGTACCTGGTCAGTCTCACGAGCCACACGCTAGCAATGTTGCATCCCCGATGCGTATTTGGCGGGGGAGTGACACTCGTCTCGCCGCCGGCGGGGCGGGCGAGGTGTTGTGAGCGCGTAGGAGGCGGTCGGTCGGTCTGGGGGCTTCGCCACACCTGAGCCGCGTCATTACTCCCAGCCGGCCGCCCCGGTTGCTGCGATCGGGCGACGCGCGGCATGTGGAGCGTCGCCCGGCAAGGCTTCGGCACCATGCTGAGTGCCATGTCTCAACAGCTGGGCCGGGTGTCGCCGTGCCGCTCTGGTTACCCGCTCCGGCCCGTCCCGGCCGGTGGCCCGTCACGCCGCCGGGCTCGGGTACCCGGCCGGTTCCTCGTCTCGGCCCTCCTCGGCCTGCTGGTCTTCCTGGCCCCCGCCCTCACCCCGGCCGGCTTCACCGGCCAGGCGGCGACCGGTACGCCGGCCCCCGCCGTGGTCACCGTCGGTCCTGACTCCAACAGGGCGCTGGCCGGGTTCATGATCCAGTCGACCGCCTCCGTGCAGGACCCGGCGGCCGACGTGTCCAGCCCCGGCTATCGGACGAAGGACTGGTACCAGGCCGGCCCCCGCTCCACCGTCCTCGCCGCCCTGCTGGTGGCCGGCGTCCACCCCGACCCGTTCCACTCCACCAACCAGAAGCGGATCCCTGCCGCCGACTTCACGGTCCCCTGGTGGTTCCGGTCCGACTTCTCGGTCGAGGACAGCGGGGCAGGTCGCACGTATCTCGACTTCAGCGGGGTGACCTCCGCCGCCGACGTCTTCGTCAACGGCCGTCGCATCGCGACGGCGAGCACGGTCGCCGGGACCTACACCCGACACGAGCTGGACATCACCGCGCTGGTCAGGCCGGGCACCAACACGGTCGCCTTCCGGATCCAGCCCAACGACCCGCGCAAGCACCTCACCGTGGGCTGGCTGGACTGGCTGCAGCCACCGCCGGACGGGAACATGGGCATCGTGCGCGACGTCGTCGTCCGCCGCAGCGGCCCCGTGGTCCTCCGCGACGCCCACGTCGTCACCGACCTGGCCGTGCCGTCGCTGGCCTCCGCCGACCTGACCGTCAAGGCCCGCCTGCGCAACGACTCACCCGACACCGTCACGGCGCGCCTCTCCGGCAAGGCGGGGCCCGCGGCCCTCGGCCGGCAGGTGACTCTGAAGCCCGGGGAGAGCCGGACCGTGGTCTACTCTCCCGCCGACCACCCCGCACTCCATGTGCCCTCGCCCCGCGTATGGTGGCCCGCCGGGATGGGCAAGCAGCCCCTGTACGACCTCGACCTGGCCGTGACGGTCGACGGGGTCACCTCCGACACCGCACACACCACCTTCGGCATCCGCGACGTGCAGGCACCGATCAATGCCGACGGCGCGCGCCAGTACCGGATCAACGGCCGCCCGCTGCTGATCAAGGGCGCCGGCTGGTCCCCCGACGAGTTCCTGCGCTGGGACCCCACCTACGTCGAGGACCGCCTCCAGTACGTCCGTGACCTGGGCCTGAACACACTGCGCCTGGAAGGCCACCTGGAGCCCGACGAGTTCTTCGACCTCGCCGACCGGTACGGGATCCTCACGATCGCCGGCTGGGAGTGCTGCAACAAGTGGGAAGGGGAGGTCAACCCCGCGGAGTCCGGGGAGAAGTGGGACGCCGCCGACCACGCGGTCGCCCAGGCGTCGATGGCGGCCGAGGCGGCCCGGCTGCGCGACCACCCCAGCGTGATCTCGTTCCTGATCGGCAGTGACGCGGCGCCCAACGCCAAGATCGAGTCGGGATACCTCAAAGCGCTGCGGGCGGCCGACTGGAAGGTGCCCGTGATCCCTTCCGCCTCCGGGAAGCCGACCCCCGTCACCGGCCGCTCCGGGATGCGGATGACCGGCCCCTACGACTGGGTTCCGCCCGGCTACTGGTACGACAAGCGCGAGGGAGGAGCCACCGGCTTCAACTCCGAGACCAGCGCCGGCCCCAGCATCCCCACGCTCGACACACTGCGGCGGATGCTGACCCCGGCCGAGCTGGAGACCCTCTGGAAGCAGCCCTCGGCTCCCCAGTACCACCGCTCTCCCTCAGCCACGTTCTCGACACTGAAGCTGTACAACGCCGCGCTCGCCGGCCGCTACGGACGCCCGAAGGATCTCGGCGACTACGTACGCAAGGCCCAGCTCGCCCAGTACGAGAACGTCCGGGCGCAGTTCGAGGCGTACTCCCGCAACGCCAAGGACGCCTCCGCCCCGGCGACCGGCGTCATCTACTGGATGCTCAACAGCGGCTGGACCTCCCTCCACTGGCAGCTCATCGACCGTTATCTCGACCAGAACGGGTCCTACTTCGGCGCGAAGAAGGCCAACGAACCCCTCCACATCCAGTACGGCTACGACAACCGCAGGGTGAGCGTCGTCAACAACCGCGCGACCGCCGTCACGGGGCTGAACGCCCGGGTCACGCTCTTCAACCCCGACGGGGCCGTGAAGTACGACCGCACCGTGAGCGGTGTCGACGTCGAGGCCCGCGGCGTGACGACCACCTCGCCGGCCCTCCCGGCCAGGGTGCCCGGCCTGGCGAAGACCTACCTGGCCCGACTGGTGCTCACCGACACCAACGGCCGGGAACTGAGCCGCAACGTCTACTGGCTCTCCACCCGCAACGATGTCCTCGACTACGCCAAAGCTGACTGGTACTACACCCCCACCACCTCCTACGCCGACCTGACGGGACTGAACGCGATGCCTCAGGTCGCCCTGGACGTGACAGCCACCACGACGGACACCAGAGCCGGCACGTCGACGACGACCGTGACCCTGCGCCACCCGGGCACCACGAAAGCCCCCGCTCTGCTCACCGACGTCGACCTGATGTCGGCGGACGGGAGGACTCCCGCATTGCCCGTCCGATGGAACGACAACCAGATCAGCCTGTGGCCCGGCGAATCGGCGACTCTGGTGGCCTCCCACCGGACAGCCGACCCGGACCGCGCCCCGCGCGTGCGTGTCTCCGGATGGAACGCCCGGGCCGTCACCGTCCCGTCCAGCTGACGAGGCGACAGCAGGACCCCGAGAGGCACGGGGTCCTGCGCCAGTCGGCAGGGCACGACGCCGTGCTTCCTACTTGAGGCCGCTGAGCATCACACCGCGGATGTAGTACTTCTGCAGCAGCAGGAAGAGGATCAGGACCGGCAGGATGCTCAGGACGAGACCGGCCATGACGATCGGCATCGTTCGGGTCGGGTCCACGTAGTCCTGCAGGAACTGGATGCCGACGGGCATGGTCATCACGTCCGGATTGGCGGTCGAGATGAGCAGCGCCCAGATGTACTCGTTCCACGCCTGGACGAAGGTCAGCAGACCGAGCGTCAGCACGACCGGCCTGGTCTGCGGTACGACGATCCGCCACCACACGGCGAACTCGCCGGCACCGTCGATGCGCGCGGCCTCCAGGACCTCGTCCGGGATCGAGACCATGAACTGGCGCATCAGGAAGATGCCGAAGCCGTTGACGAGGAACGGCATGGCGAGCGCCGCGATGCTGACGGTCAGGCCCGCGCCGCCGCGCCCGAACAGGTCGTTGCCGCCCGCGAGCGGCCAGTGCACCAGGATCAGGAAGTGCGGGATGAAGAAGAGGAACGGGGGGAACATCATCGTCGACAGCACGAGCCGGAAGATCAGGTTCCGGCCGGGGAAGCGGAGTTTGGCGAGCGCGTAGCCGGCGAGCGATGACGTGATCAGCACCGAGCCGGTGATCACGAGGGTCGCGACGACGCTGTTGCGGAAGAGGACCGGCAGATCGAGCTGGTCGATCGCCGCCCGGTAGTTCGACAGGTCGAACGCCTTGGGCAGGAACCGGTACGGCAGCGTGCCGGCCTCACCGGCTCCCTTGAACGACGTCATCACCATGTCGAGGAACGGAACCACCGTGAGCACGGCGCCCGTCACGACCACCAGGTACGACAACCACGGGAAACGGCGGCGGATCATACGTCCTCCTCCCTGCGTCGGAAGATCCACAACTGCGCCAGGGTGACCACGAGGACCACCACGAAGAGCACGAAGGCGGCGGCGCTCGCAGGGCCCCACTGGCCGTACGAGAAGGCCTGCCGGTACATCTCCAGGGCAGCCACGTTGGTCGCGTCGCCCGGCCCGCCCTTGGTCATCACGGTGATCAGCGCGAACGACTGCAGGCCGCTGATGAACTGGGTGACGCACACGAGCAGCAGGGACGGCCGCAGCAGTGGAAGCGTGATCGTCCAGAACACGGTGACCGGCCCGGCGCCGTCGAGCGCCGCGGCCTCGTAGTACGACTCGGGAATGGACTTCAGCCCGGCAGTCAGGACGAGGATCGCGGAGCCGACCGAGGCCCAGGCATGGACGACCACGACCGAGGGCAGCGCGGTGTCCGGGTCCTGGAGGAAGGCAACGGAGCCGAGCCCGAGGGAGTTGAGCACGCCGTTGACGAGGCCGCCCGGCTCGTACATGTACTTCCACACGTTGCCGACGGCGACGACGGTCGTGACGATCGGCAGGAAGTAGAGCGTGCGCCACAGACCTTGGAACCGCAGGTTGTCGATGCAGGTGGCGACGACCACCGAGCCGGCGAGCGAGAGGACCACGGTGCCCAGGGCGAACAGCAGCGTGTTGGTGAGGATCGGTGCCAGGAACGTCGACCCCTGCGCGAAGAGGCCCGTGAAGTTGTCCGTGCCGACCGGTTCGATACCGCCGAGGTCGAACCCGGCCCAGCGGGACATCGACAGCAGCAGGGCGAAACCGAGCGGCAGGAGCAGGAAGACGGCGAAGAACAGCAACGTCGGCGCGAGGAAGAGATAGGCGACGACGGCCTGGCGGCGCCGGGCCCGGGCGTGGCCGTCGACGGCGGGCGAGGCGGAGCGCGTGCTGGGTGCCGCCCGCTCGGTCGTGGCCGGCGTCAGCGCGTTCACCATGAGCGTGACACCTCTCGGTCGACCTGACGGCGGGTGGTGCGCAGAGCCTCGTCGACCGTCTGCTGACCGGTCCACAGCGCCTCGACGTTCTTGCGCAGCAGCGATTTGGCCTGTTGTGCGCCGGGCACGTTCGGTTCCGGCACCGAATACGCCAGCGCGTCCACGAACGGGCGCAGGTTCGCGTCACTGTGCGCGCCCAGGAGCGTGCGCATGTCGTCGGCGCGGCCCGTCAGGGAACCGGCCGAGACCTGCAGGGAGCTCATCCGGGTCGCTCTCCCGCCCCCCTGGGCGCCTTCGACGTTCACCTTCTCGGTGTTGAGCCAGCGCAGGAACTCCCAGGCCGCGCGCGGGTGCTTGCTGTCCGCGTTGACCCCCAGCATGAATCCGGTGGAGAGCGTGGCACGCTTGCCGTCCGCCTCGGGGAGGGGCAGCGGCGCGACGCCGACGTCGCGGTAGTCCTTGCCCATGAGGGATTTGAGGCTGCCGGTCCACCAGCCGGCGCTGACCACCATGGCCACCTGCCCGGACCGGAACGCCTTGTAGACGTTGACGCCGGGGGCGCTGGCACCTCCGACGACGAGGCGGTGCTCCAGCTCCAGCACGGCCCGTCCGGCCGGCGAGTCGATGGCGGTGCTCCTGCCGTCCTCGGAGACGAACATGCCGCCGGCGGCGTTGAGCAGGGCGAGTGTCTGGCCGACCGTGGTGGAGTCGTCGACGGTCGACAGCCCGAAGCCCTGGACCAGGGTGTTGCCGTAGCGGTCACGCCTGGCGGTGCGGTAGGCGGTTTCCTCCAGCTCCCGCCAGGTGCGTGGCGGGCCGTCGACGCCGGCTTCGCGCAGCAGCCGTTTGTTGTAGTAGAGGGCGTACGTCTGCACCTCGGTGGGATAGCCGTAGACCTGGCCGCCCACCGAGGCGGCGTCGACCGCGGCTTCGCTGTAGCCGCGTGTGATCTCCTCGGCGTGCTCCCGCGGTGCGGGCCGCAGGACGCCGGCCTGGACCAGTTGGCCGTTCCACAAGCAGTACGGGTGGAGGATGTCGGCGCCCTGGCCCGCGGCCTGCCGGACCATGAACGTGGTCAGCAGGTCGGTGAACTCCACGGCCTTCGTCTGCACCTTGACCCGGTCGTGGCCGGCGTTCCACTCGTCGACCGGTCCCTGCAGGGCCTCCTTGAGCACCCCGCTTGCGTAGTGGGTCAGCAGGGTGAGGACGACCGGGTCCCCGGGCCGCCCGGTGCCCTGATGCGGCGCGGCGCATCCCGAGGCGAGCAGTGCCGAGGGGAGCGCAAGCGCGAAGTGGCGGCGGCTCAGGCCGCTGGTGCGGTGGGCCGGCGTCATCCAGCGGCCTCGCGGCGCATCACGCGGAACACGCGGGTCGTGGTGAAGCCGGTCTTGCGGTACATGTGGCCTGCCGGGGACTGCGCGCCGGTCCACAGGAACCACGCGCAGTGCGCGCGGCGCGCCCGCATCCTCTCCAGGATCAGGTGCAGGAGGATCTCGCCGAGTCCGGTGCCGCGCATCTCCTCCAGCACGCCGATCGGGCCGAACCGCTCGTCCACCGCGTCGAACGCGCCGTGCATCGCCCAGCCGACCAGGCGGCCCGAAGGGTCCCGGACGACGACGATCCGGTCGAGCGACGTGCCGGCGGCCAGACAGGCGCGGATCGTGCACGCCCAGTCCGGACCGAAGTGGCTGCCGGCGAGCGCGAACAGGTCCACCAGGTCGTCGTCGGACGGGGTGGCGAACCGGTAGCCCTGCGCCGTCAGTTCCTCGACGCGGCGCGCGACGTCCTGGGGGAAGCGATAGCCCACCAGGACGCGGTCCATCGCCTCCGCCTCGTACAGCGTGCGAAAGCCCAGGGACTCCAGGAGCAGGGCCGCTTCCGGGTACGTCTCGGCGTCCAGGCCGGGCAGAACGTAGTTGGGGGTGTACGAGGAGAAGTCCACCCGGGTGCGGCCGTGGCCGTGCAGCCAGTCGAGGGCGTCGGCCAGGAGCCGGCGGCCGAGGCCCCGCCTGCGAACGGCCGGGTCGACGAAGAAGAACGGGATCCAGCCCTGCTGCGGCTCCAGGTCGGTGCCCGTCATCGGCGTCAGACGGCGCACCGCGTAGGCGGCACCGACGACACGGTCCCCTTCGACGGCGACCCGAAGACCCTCCGGATCGAAGTTGGCGTCGAGCAGCACCAGGGAACGGAAGCGGTCCGCAGTGACGGCGTCGGCCGGCGCGCTGCGCCGCCACACCTCCACCACCTGCGGTCCGTCGCCGGCGCGAAAGCCACGGATGTCGGCCCGGGATGTCGTGGTGCGATCGGTCATCGGCGGGGGTCCTTCCTGGTGCGCCGCCGGTGTGATCCGGGTCGTCACCGCGACGCGGTCGTCCGTTGTCATCCGTTGCCCGTCTGTCAGTGACATCTCGAAGTCAAGGCTGAAATTTACTGGGATGTCCAGTAATTGCGCAATTATCCACCAGCGGGCCCCGCCCAGGGCGGCGTGGCTGGGCGTGGTCGACAGGAGTTGGGGCTGCGCGCAACCACCTGGCGGCGACGGTTGTCGCAGTTTTGACATGGCGCATTCGTGCCACCTGGAGAACGGTGACACGCCAGGTGGCGGGGCGCATGATCTCGGACAGGTTGTGAACCCCGGTTGACGAAGGGCTTTTGCGCATGGCACCGAACCGCCTGCTGGCGTGGAGAGCGACAGGATGGACGCCGGCCGCCGGTGAGGGACCGAGCACGGCCCGCACGGCTGCGTCCGGCCCGGACTCCGCGCAGGCCTGACCGGCAGCGCCGCCACCTGAGGCCGACCGGGGCGGCACCGCCTCGCCTCGAGCCCGGCAGTCCCCCGATGTCGTGGCCGGCTGCCGCTCGTCCCGCAAGTCCCCTGTGTCACAGGCCGGTCGGTGCCGCCCTGATTCCGATGCCGGGAAATGACAAGAGAGGCTGTAACCACCCATGAGACGCATCCGCCTTTGGGCGGTGATATCGATGTCGGCCGTAGTGGCGACGGGCGCGATCACGCCCGTTGCCGCCCAGTCTCCGCCGGGGGCCGACACTCCCACGCCGGCATCCGGCGATCGCACGAGCACCGTGCGGTTGATCACCGGTGACGTGGTCACCGTCAGCGACGCGCCGGACGGCAGGAAGACCGCCTCGGTACGGCGCGCGCCGGGGCGCGAGGACGTCTTCTTCCAGGTGACCGAAAGCGACGGCGGCCTGACCGTCCTGCCGTCCGACGCGGCGCCCCTGGTCCGCAGCGAGCGGCTGGACGCGGGGCTCTTCGATGTCGGCGCTCTCATCGCCCAGGGGTACGACGAGGCGCACGCCGACGCCCTGCCCCTGATCGTGTCCGCTCCCAAGGGTTCGGCGCGTGCAGCGGCCGAACGGGTGGACGCGCTCGCGGAGTTCCACGAGGGGTCAGGCGAGCCGCGGCACCTGAAGAGCATCGACGCCCAGGCACTGAGCGTCGCGGACCAGGACCTGGCCGCCTTCTGGAAGCAGCTCGCACCGGCGACGGACGCGTCCGTCGCGAGGGCGGTGGCGGCCACCCCGAAGATCTGGCTGGACCACAAGGTGCGTCCGACGCTGGATCGCAGCACCGCGCAGATCAACGCACCGGCCGCATGGGCCGCCGGTTACCACGGCGAGGGCGTCAAGGTCGCGGTCCTCGACACCGGTGCCGACCAGACGCACCCCGACCTCGCCGGCCGCGTCTCCGAGGCCGAGGACTTCTCCGGCAGCGGCTCGACCAAGGACCACTTCGGGCACGGCACACACGTCGCCGCCACCGCCGCGGGCAGCGGCGCCGCCTCGGACGGCCTGCGCAAGGGCGTCGCCCCCGGCGCCGACCTGCTGGTGGGCAAGGTCCTCGGCGACGACGGCTACGGCACCGAGTCCCAGGTCGTCGCGGGCATGGAGTGGGCCGCGGCCCGGGGCGCCAGGGTCATCAACATGAGCCTGGGCGCGGACATGCAGACCGACGGCACCGACCCCATGAGCCTCGCCGTCAACGAGATCTCCCGCAGCAGCGGCGCGCTCTTCGTCGTCGCCGCCGGAAACAGCGGCGGGCAGGGCGAGATGACGGTCGGGTCGCCCGGCGCGGCCGATGCCGCCCTCACCGTCGGCGCCGTCGACCGTGACGACTCGCTGGCCTCGTTCTCCAGCCGCGGCCCGCGTGTCGGCGACAAGGCCGTCAAGCCGGACATCACGGCTCCGGGCGTCGGCATCGTCGCCGCGCGCGCCGCCGGTACGACCATGGGCGCCCCGATCGACGACCACTACGTCGCCGCGGACGGTACGTCCATGGCGACGCCGCACGTGGCCGGTGCCGCGGCGCTGCTTGCCGGGCAACACCCCGACTGGACCGGGCAGCAGCTCAAGGACGCGCTGATCAGCACGTCCCGTACGGTGTCCGGCCAGGTGCCGACCCAGCAGGGCGGCGGCCGCGTCGACGTCAAGGCGGCCTTCTCCGCACCCGTCACCGCCACCGGCACGATCACGATGGGCCCGTTCGGCAGGGACGGCTCTCCGACGGAGCGGGCCGGGGTGATCCGCTACACGAACCACACCGACGCCGAGGTCTCGCTGAACCTGCGCGCCGCGTTGGCCACCAACGGCGGCAGGGAACTGCCCGCCCAGGGACTGACGCTGGGAGCGGGCACCGTCCGGGTCGCCCCGGGGGCGACCACCGAGGTTCCGGTCGGCGTCGACCCGGTCAAGGCGGGCCGCGGTTCCTACTACGGCTACGTCACCGCCACGTCGTCCGACGGGGTTTCCGTCCACACCACCGTCAGCCTGGTCGTCCGTGGGCCCATGCACAAGGTCACCATCGAGTCCCACGGCCCCGACGGTGAGGCAACCGGCTGGAACATCGTGGACGTCTTCGGAGGAGAAACGGACGTCCAGTTCGTCAGCTGGGACCCCCTGGTCTTCGAGGTCGAGGAGGGCACCTACCAGTTCGGCGGCACGCTGCTGCACCACGGCGGCGGCGACACGCGGCTCATCCACGCCGTGGAGCCCGAGGTGAAGGTCGACGGGGACACGACCGTGACCCTGGACGCGCGCAAGGCCAAACCGGTGCGTGTACGCACGCCCATGCCCGCCGAGCGGCGCAACAACGCGACGTTCCAGACGTACCGGAAGATCGACGGCGCGGCGGCGGCCCGGACCACCTACTACGAGGACGGCGGCGGGTCGGTGGACCTGTACGTCACCCCCACGTCCAAGGTCACCGAGGGTGAGTTCGAGTTCAACACTCGCTGGGAAATGGCGGCTCCCGACCTCAGGACCGAGGTCCGCGGCGCGGACTTCGACCTGGATCCGTACTACCTGGCACGTTCCGCCCCGTTCGACCCGAAGGGCGAGCGGCTCACCGCCGTGTACGCGGGGACCATCGAGAACCCGGACCTGCGGCCCGGCACCGTGCGAGGCAAGCTCGCCGTGATGCGCGACGACACCGCCTCGGGCGAGTACCAGCTCGCGGAGATGGCCGCGCGGGCCGGCGCCAAGGGTCTCGTGATCGTCCTGCCCGAGGGGCTGGTGGCCTGGACCCGCTGGCAGCCGACGGACACCCGCTCCGCCGTCCCCGTGGTCCGGGTGACGGCGGCCGACGGGGCTGAGCTGCTGCAGTACATGAAGAAGCACAAGGCCCTCGTCGACGTCTCCGGCACGGTCGAGAGCCCTTACCTGTACGACATCAGAGCGATCTGGAAGAACCAGATCCCGCAGGACGCGACGTACACCGTCTCGGACCGCAACACCGCGCAGGTGAAGGCGTCCTACGCGGACAACAGCGCGCTGGACTGGACCGCCGAGCAGCGCTTCAGCTGGCGCCCCTTCGCGAAGGTCACCATGGAGACCACGCGCGCGGTGCCGACCGGTCTGACGCGCTCCGAGTACGTCTCCTCCGGGGACACGGAGTGGATGCACCACGTCGACTTCATCACCAGCCCGTACGCGGACTTCGCCATGCGGTCGGGCCTGCGGGACGCCCCCCGCACCTACGAGCCGGGGGAGAAAGCCAAGGAGGAGTGGTACAAGGCCGTTGTCCGGCCCTCCATCCCGCGTGGCTGGAGCAGTCCCTCCGTTCGCACCGGCAACGTCCTGAGCCTGGCGATCCCGGAGTACACGGACGCGATGGCCGGCCACTGGGCCCGCAAGCAGGCCCCCGGACTGTCGGGCGGCATCGGCAGGGCCGGATCGCCCGGAACGATGGACGAGCCGACCTACCCCGCGGGTGACACGGTGACGGCTGTCCTCCACCGTGACGGCAAGGTCGTGGGCCGTTCCGACGCCGCCTGGGGGAACTTCCCGGTTCCCGCCGGCCAGGCCGACTATCGGCTGGACTTGGCGACGGAGCGTCTCAGCGACTACTGGCGGACCGGCACGCGGACCGCCACGTCGTGGACCTTCCGCTCGGACACCGCGGCCGAGGAGACGCTGCTGCCTCTCCTCCAGGTCGACTACGGGGTCGAGGCCGACCTGTGGAATCGGGTCGACGGCGGGAAGAGCCACCAAATCGACCTGACCGTCAGGCATCAGGACGGGCTCGCCGCCCCCTTCGGTGTCCAGCTCAAGGTCGAGGCGTCCTTCGACGACGGCAGGACCTGGAAGGGGCAGGTCCGCACCAAGGACCGCGGCCAGAACCGGTTCACCGCCACCGTCGAGCGGCCGGGCGACCGGCAGGGCGGGTACGTGACCCTTCGGGTCACGGCCTCCGACAAGGCGGGCAACACGGTCCAGCAGACCGTGGAGCGGGCGTACTTGATCGGTAGGTGAGTGAGCGCGCCTCCGCGGGAAATCCCGCG